>JAGPUU010000434.1 GCA_018067325.1 Amphritea sp. | reverse complement strand
GACGTTCTCCACTGCGCAGCCATCCCAATATGGCCCGAACACCGGACGGCTCATTACCATGTAATAACGTAGCGATAGCACGACAACGACTATTATCCCGGCCATCTACAACAATCAGAGTGGGCCCACCCAATTGCCGTAGAAATGCCCCTACATTTTCTGGCAGGGTTTCCGGTTTAGGGTTATGGAGAAAGTGAATAGGCCGTGACTTGCGCGTCATCGGATATCTTCCCACTGAGCTACCGGACGGTTATTGCCAGAATGCTGAATATAATGTTCCAGCATAGACCTAAGCGCCCGGCGCTTTACTAACGAATGGGACAAACGGTTAAACTGCCGTAACTGCCAACAGGCTCCGTTGGTTTTTGCCTGTAAACGCTGACGAATAATACCCAGATAGTAATCAACTTCACGGGGAGCAATGCCCGCCTTCAGTAAGCCTTTACGAGCCGTCGGTAATAATTCCGCAACGATATCGATAACAGGCGTACGTGATAGTTGTTCCCGGGGGCCATTAGGCCACATCAGCTGTGCTTTCATCCCCTTTTCTGCCGCCTGATAGAAATTATACTCCAGAGTCTGGAACGGTAATGCCGGTATGATTTCTTCAATCCTGGGCCGCAGGCCTTCCGCTAAGCCGATGATCAATGCAGCGTTTGCCATCATATCGCAGGGGCTGGGGCCGGCTGGCAGAGCCCGAATCTCAATTCTCAGATGGCCCCCATCCGCAGGGTCATACACCGGGCGATTCCAGGGCCATACCGTACCCTGATGCAAAGACAGTTCAAATAAAGAGGGCGCAATTTTGCCCGTAACGTCCGTCACCGATTTATCTGCGTCCTTCTGCCTGAATTGGGTTGATTCACAAATAGGCAAAATTGGTTTATGCAGATAAACCGCTTCTGCAAACAGTTCATGTACCCCGTGGCGAACCCAGCCATTACCAAAACTCACCCGGTCAGGCTCACCGGTTTTAACCGGATTATGATCACGCCCATCGATAGCGTGTTTAAACAGGGGAATACGGGTTTCATGCCAGAGCCTGTTACCCAGTAATAATGGCGAGTTGGCAGAGATTGCCAGCACCAGAGGGGTAACCAGTTGAATCGAATTATAACTATCCGCGAATTGCTCAGGGGGGACACGATAGTGCATCTGCAAAGAGGTGTTTGCTCCCTCCAGGGTCACATCCGAGGCCCGTAAAGAGATAGGATCAGCACCATCTATTTTAATCGTTAACCTTTCCCCTCGTATCTCTGACAAAGCCCGAGTTAATACGTGGTAACGGGACAGATCCGTCATCGCATGGAGACCAAAATCACTGCGTTTCAGGGTTGGCAGAATACCGATAGGTAGCACCCTGCCAGAGAACTGTTGAGCGTGCTCATTGAGCTTACTTAGTACAGTGCAGATCTCAGACTCAATTTTAGAAAACGGGGTACCGCCCATATCCACAGGTGTCAGATTATATTCAAGATTGTAACGATTCAATTCAAGGGTTAACTGTGGATCCCCCACTGCCTTCTGCAACTCACTATTCACCGCGAGTGGGCGGCCTAGCTTGTCAATAATGTACAGTTCAAGCTCAGCCCCCAGAGTTGATTCCCCCCGGCCAAAATCTGGCTGCTGCAATAGCTGTTTAAGCGTATCCAAATTATTGAACAGCTTGCCAGTAAAACGCTCATAATCGCGCAGGGTAAATTCAGACTTCTTTATCTCAAGTCCCATAATCTGATCCGTAGCGGAGATCATCAATACCTTCAGTTAAGACACGACTGCGGAATTGTTCAATATTATTCTGACTAAGGCCTGACCTGGATAAGTTTTTTTATCCCCGATTCCTGTGGATAGCCTATGGGAAAACTACTGTATAGCCACTTATAAGTCCGCAGAAAGCAGATAGCGCATCGATCTGAAAAAGCGGTTTAATTTATGAGCAACCAAAAGCGTAAAAAGTTATTACAGCCCAACTCATAATCAAAGACGAATTACTCTCACCTCAGTAGTAGTCTGCCCGAGCACCGGAGTTTATTTAACCAACGCCTGCGCCGATTTAACCGATTCTAAAACCCGTTTTTAACATATCCGGCCCTAACAGAAGCCTCCGATCAAGCCCTGAAAACCTTTCATAACTTTTCAGTAAGTTCCTTTTTATTGACTGGGTGCAATCACTCGGTATTTTTTACTTATCTTAAGTTTGTTTTTCGCTACTATAGGGCGAACTTTTTGACAGGCTGACCAGCAATGCAACAGGATCTGACCCCGGCAACCCAACACCTGATCTTTATCGGTGGGGGGCATGCACACGCCATCGCTCTATTGATGATGGCGATGAAGAAACCTGCAGGTGTCCGTATCACGCTGATATCCAACCTGGTTCAGACGCCATACTCCGGTATGCTGCCGGGTCTAATTGCTGGGCATTATAATTTTGATCAGATTCATATCGACCTTGGCCGTTTCTGCCGCTATGCCGGAATCGACTTCATTGAAGACTCAGTCGTCGGCATCAACCCCACAAACCGTACCGTTCAATGCCTGAATCACCCTGACTTCAGCTACGACCTCCTCAGCATCGATATCGGCTCCACACCTGACCTATCCACTATTGCCGGTGCGACTGAATTCACCACCCCTGTAAAACCGGTCAGACAATTACTCAGTTACTGGGATGAACTGCAAAATAAAGTAATGCAGGGAGACGATAGTCAAGAGTTCCATATCGGCACTGTTGGCGGCGGCGCCAGTGCCGTCGAAGTGCTGCTGGCGATGCAATACAAACTATACAAAATGTTAAATAAGCAGCAGCGCAGCACTGATCACTTGCATTTTCATATTATCAGCGGCCCACAACAGATTCTGCCCAGCCACAACCCACGGGTTCAGAAGCGTTACCGGAAAGTACTCCAGGAGCGCGGTATCAAACTGCATAGCAGTTTCCGTGTTGCTCAGGTAAAGCAGGGCCGGGTCATTAGCGAAACAGGACAGACTGTCGAATTGGATGAAATCATCTGGGCTACCGCAGCCCAGGGAGCAGGCTGGCCAGCAAAAGCGGGATTGGAATGTTCAGACAATGGCTGCATCCAGGTCAATGATTATCTTCAATCACTCTCCCATCCTGAAATTTTTGCCACCGGTGATATCGCCGACATGGTTAATTACCCTCGGCCAAAAGCCGGCGTTTTTGCTGTGCGCCAGGGCCCCCCACTGGCCCACAACTTATTAGCAGCTTTAGCCGGCGGCTCATTCGTTCGCCACAAACCACAAAAGCAGTTTCTCAGCCTGGTCAGCACCGGAGACCGCTTTGCTGTAGCGTCTAAAGGCCCCTTTAGTCTTGCCGGTGACTGGGTCTGGCGTTGG
>JAGPUU010000412.1 GCA_018067325.1 Amphritea sp. | reverse complement strand
AATTCTAGATAATATCGATGAGCAGGCTCAGCGTGAACACGAAGCCGCACAAATAAAGGCATCGACTGCGTCGGTTGGTGAGAAAATACACTGGAAATCCGATAGTACGACCGGATATGTCGTCACAACTAAAGAGGGGCGAAGTGACATGGGACTTACCTGTCGTGAATTTCAACAGAGCATTACGGTCGGCGGCCAAACAGAGAATGCCTATGGCACAGCCTGTCTACAAGCAGACGGTGCCTGGAAAGTTATTAGTTAGCCACGCTATGATTCTTTCCTAGTCATGTATATTATGAGAATGACTTTCACTACGGTTTGAAGCTTGGAGGCAGCAGTATATGATTAAATACTTTGGTACAGTTTTGCTGGCTCTAGCACTTTCAGCCTGCTCCAACAGTTCTTCGGTCTCAGAACAGCTGCGACACTGTGAAGATCCTCGGCCTGAAGTCTGCCCAATGTCGTATATCCCTGCTTGCGGTTACAGCGCCGACGGTCTGCTTAAAACTTACAGTAACGCTTGCGTTGCATGCTCTGACAGCCTGGTTGTCGGAGTAACCGAAGAGCCTTGTCAGAGTGATTGAACCAATTGATCATTAACGGCGTAATACGCACACACCAATAATTTATTTGATTCAGGATGCTTCAAATGGATAGTCAAACTACCTCAGTTTCCCCCAGTCGCTCCTTTTCTTCTGTATTCCTGATGCTAATTGGCCTACTTATCCTCTCAGGTTGTAAAGAAACGCCACAAGCTGTCGAGCAGCCGATTCGTGCGGTAAAAACCACTGTCGTTACTGAGCTTGCGGGCGGCAAGTTGCGCACCTATCCCGGCACTATTAGAGCAGCTGATAGCTCACATTTAAGCTTCCCTGTTTCTGGCACTGTCAGTGAGATATTGAGACAACGTGGGGATAAGGTCATTACGGGAGACCTTCTTGCTTTGATTGACCCTGCACTGTTTGAGCTGGATGTAAAAGCTGCCGAAGCAGAGCTTAGAAAAAGTGAGTCGTCCTTGAATGAAAAAGCTCTGGATTTCAAGCGTAAAGCCCAACTGTTAGAAAAGGGCTGGATTAGCCGTACAGCAGTAGATCAGGCGCGCTCTGCCCGGGACGCTGCGGCCAGTGATGTCAACTTTGCCACCTCCCGAGTACATCAGGCACGTCGAGACCTAGAGAAAACACGGCTTTATGCTCCATTTGATGGTGTGATCGCCGAGCAGGTCACAGACAACTTCAGCGAAGTAAAAGCGGGCGAACAAATATTCGAACTCTATGCCGATGGGATGCTGGAAGTGGAAGTGGGCGTGCCCGAAAACATCATTGAACGTTTTAGTTTGGGCCTGAAAGCGAAGGTGCGTTTACCTGCCGTCGCTGCGGATTCTCTCGAGGGACGTATTACTCAGGTAGGTACTGTTGCGGGTAGTGGATATTTGTATCCGGTTACCGTCAGTATGGTCGATATTCCAGCGACTTTACGGCCTGGTATGGCAGCGGAGGTTTCCATTTTGCTAGCCAGCGAAGATGTGGTTTCCGGTTATCTTGTTCCACTGTCGGCTATTATTCCTGATGAAAATATGAAAGGCGGCGCCCTGTTTGTATTTGATGAGACAACCTCACAGGTTAGCAAGCGGAAGATTCGTGTCATGGGTGCCAGTGAGAACATGCTGGAGATTGACGGAATTCGTGCGGGAGATGTAATTGTTACTGCGGGCGTTTCCTTTCTATCCGATGGTCAGCAGGTCAAGTTGCTGAATACACAACGCCCATAATTCGAGTAGCCCACGGTAATGATAAATCTTACTCAATACAGCCTGAAGTCATCCCGGGTTACAGTGCTCTTTTTACTGCTGATTACGGTACTGGGGATCGTTAGCTTCCTTAATTATCCCAGCCGTGAAGACCCTTCTATCACCATTCGAAATGCTAAGGTCTCGGTTCAATACCCCGGCATGTCTCCGGAGCGGATCGAAAACCTGCTGACCCGCCCTGTCGAAGAGAAAATACGCGAAATTCCCGAGGTGAAGCTTATCACCTCGGATTCCAAGAGCGGTTCCAGTCTGATTACGGTCACTCTGCGTGATGATGTACCGACAGATGAAATGGGAGCGGTCTGGCAGACTCTGCGTGACAAAATGGGGGACATCACCGCCAGTCTGCCAGAGGGTACCCGGGGGCCGGTCGTCAATGATGATTTGGGGGTTACAGCCATTGCTACTCTGGCACTGTGGGCTGATGGTTTCAGCCTTCAAGAGATGGAAGCCCAGGCTGATTGGTTACGCAGCCAACTCTACTCTCTGGACGGTGTTCAGCGCATCGATATCTTCGGTGTGCAGGAGGAACGTATCTATCTTGAGGTGTCTCGTCTAAAGCTGACCCAGTATGGGCTCGATACCCGGCAGGTGGTCGATACCTTAAGCAAACAAAATATCATCCTGCCTGGGGGCCAGCTGCGGGTTGATGATCGAGTATTGGTATTGGAGCCAAGCGGCAATTTCAATAGCATTTCCGAGCTTGAAGAGGTCGTACTAAACATACCTGACAGTGATCAACTCGCTCGATTGGGTGACTTTGCAGAGGTTAAACGACAGTATTCGGACCCCCCTAAATCGCCCGCTTATTTCAATGGCCGTCCGGCTCTGGTACTGAGTGTCTCAATCAATGAGGGCATCAATAGTGTTGCTTTTGGCGAGCAACTCAAATCCAGAGTGAATAACCTACAACAGCAATTGGCCATTGGTTATGTATTGGAATTTGCCACTTTTCAGCCAGAATTGGTGAGCCAGGCGGTAGACGGTGCGGTTAACAATCTTTACCAGACTCTGGCGATAGTACTGACAGTAGTCATGGTGTTTCTTGGTGTTCGTACTGGTTTGATTGTGGGTTCTTTTGTGCCTCTGTCGATGTTGATGGGACTGGTAATCATGTCGGTGCTTGACGTTGA
>JAGPUU010000405.1 GCA_018067325.1 Amphritea sp. | reverse complement strand
ATAAACGGTGCTGAGTGGACTGTTGCTGAAGCGGTGACTCGTGCTGATCGTAGTCAGTCGTTTGAACTGATGACTACAGCATTTAAAATGCCTAAGCCAGAGAGTGGGGCGTCTTATTCGCTAATCACTTTGCAGAATGGTGCAAAGGCGATTGTCGCGGTTACTGACGTTAATACTCCTGACTTGAGTACTGTGACAGCCGATGAGCGTAAAGGCATGCGTGCAGTGCTGGGACAGCGAGCAGGCCAGTTTGATTATCAGGCGATGTCAGAAGCGCGTAGGAGTGCTGCTGTGATTGAAAAGCTCTGATAGTGAGTCGGTAAATGAATATAAAAAAGGCTGCTTATGCAGCCTTTTTTATTGTCTGAATTTATGTCCATAGTGAATTTTCTGACTACACTAACAAGTCACTGTGAGCGCTTGGTTAACAATGGTTAATACAAGATTGCCGAATTACCCAGTCTAAGCTTTAACATAACCATGAAGCGGTAAAGCACCGTTCGCTTCGTTAACGCCATTCTATGGCCCCCTTATGGCTGTGTTAGCTCGTATATCAAAGGAGACGGGCCATGTTATCAAGTGTATACGAAGCACAGAAACCCCTTAAAGAGCAGTATAAACAAAAACCAGATCTGGCTATGGTTATCGATCATGCTAAAACATCGGGTGAATCTGCCTTAGATCCTTTTCATTCCAGAGTTGAGCCGATGGAGGGCTGTGGCGTCTCAGTACCGGTTGGTGTCCATGCTGCCGTTGGGGGGAAGCATGATGCCCCAACCCCCGGAGATCTGCTATGCGCCGCGCTTGCTGCTTGTCAGGATTCAGCTATCCGTATGGTTGCAAATTTGATGGAGATAGAGCTTCTTGAATTAGAGGTTCGAGTCACGGCGACAGCGGATGTGAGGGGCGCGTTGGCGATGGATCGCTCGGTCCCCGTTGGATTCCAGGCCATGAGCTGCGATGTGAGGATGAAAGTGAGTGATGATACGACGCGAGAAAAATTAGAGCGGCTTCAGGTTGCTGCAAAGGCGTGTTGTGTTGTGCAGCAAACGTTAAAATCACCGCCGCCGGTTAAGACCCGCTTCATATCCTAAGATGATGATGTGTGTAATCTACTTGCACCGTTAGGCTATTTAATCGAACAGACGGGATTCCAAAATTCCGTCTGGAAACTTCAAACTGTCGTTTTAATACTATACTCATATAAATCTATACAGTGCGCTGGGCTCATAGAGGGAGCATCCTGTCGCATAATTTGACCAATGATTGAGAACGAAAATCACCTATTACCCTAGGAGGTCATCATGAAAACCAGGTCAATATATTTAGCCTTACTCGTACCTGCGGTTATTTTTGTTAGCGGTTGCCAGCATCATCAAACCCGAACGAGCGGCAATAGCTTCGTCATCATCGGTGAGTCGATGGCTACGGGGGCTGAAGCGGCTCAGGAGCTGCAGTTGGCAATTAACCGTACACAAACCGTTGGTTGCACTGCGGTGTCTGTAGGCGGCTACGGAGCGGCGGGTGAGGGCATGGTTCTGGGTCTTGCTGCACTGATTAAGTGTCCCGGTGGTATACATATCATACCGACAGGTTTTCCCTACGACGCGAATACCGGTGTGAAGATACCGGTTGATCCCGCAGCGGTGCTTCCACCGCCACTCTCTCCACCTGTCCCATAAAGTCTGCAGCTATAGTCGGTGCAGCTTCTCAAGGAATATGCGTGACTGGAAGCTGAGAATAATTTAGGGAAGTGACCTTACTCAGCCTCAGTATCAAAAAACCAATTTCTTTGTCGAATCTCATCCGGCTAAGGCTGCCCGCAGCAGTCGTCGGATATATTCCTGGGCCTGACTGTTGCAGGTCTGAGCCGCATCCTGCTTTCGAGGATATCGCAGTCTCATCCATTGAAAAAAAATAGGTGAAGCTAAGCTTTGATTCGGCAGCACGTGGCATAGCGATGAAGGGGTAGAGTGGCAAGAGCCGAAGTTAAAAAGGTCTTGCGTACTGGTATCGCAAACAAGACCTGATGAGGTTACAAGCGCCCTAATAAAAACCAGAACGGATAAGCAATATTGCTGATCTATTGAACAGTTTGGTTAATATTGGAAGATTTAAAGTGCAATTTTCCTGCTAAAATTATTGTTAATCACAGTAGTTCAGATTTGAGCTACCTTGATTAATCGTAGGCCCGAACTTAAAAATAGTGTGTATACCCTATGCGTGCGGTAATAAGCGTGTTGTTGATCTTCATGAAATTACCATCAGCATCGACTTGCTCATAGGTATCACTACCAAAGTCATGGTACAGGGCCTCAAACCTTAATCCTGCGTCGTTGCTTAATTTGTATTCTACACCTCCCCCTGCAACCCAGCCTGTTTTGAAGCTCGAAGGACTATAGATATCTGACGGGTAATCAACTGAATTCATATCCGCATGAATTTCAGCCGCAGCAATACCACCGGTGGCATAAATCAAGTAATCATCAAGTATTATGCCAGCACGGCCTCTGATCGTAGAAACGTATTTAATATCATTTTTAGTTATATCATCGTAAGCACCAGCGGAAAGGTTATCCGTAGAGTCGTTACTTAATGCCCCGAGATCAGCTTCAATACAATAACGGCTGGAATCAACCTGCCAATTGAAGCCGCCATAGATACCAGCATAGGTGCCGCTTGATTTTACTTTTGCTGTGCCAACGTACCAGTCTTCCTGGATATCCTCCCAGTCCGCTTTATGTTGGCTTAATCCTACAGCACCTCCTACATAAGGACCGTTCCAGGTTGAATCCGCAAATGCCTGTTGAGAACCTAAAACGCTAGTGAAAGCCACGCAGCTGATCGTGGCGGATAGTATTAATGACTTGGTAGTTCACTTAAAATTTGATCCTTCAAAAATAATTAAGTTAATGGTATTACCATCACTTTGAGTCGACGATAGTAAGTTATGGCCAAATGTATGCTAATGGCTGTAGATCCGATGGGTTCACAGCTGTGAATTCAATCGGTCAGCGCAACACCTAATGGATTATTACAATTGGTAGCGGCCACATCAGTTCAATAACGGAGAGGCTCCTTCACGAACCGAAGAAAATCTTAACTTACTGTCCGGGATTAGTTGACCACTACGGGATGGCTTTGTCGAACAAGAGGGCGTGGTAACTAACAATTATTGTTATCTAGGAAGGATAGGTATGCTATCAACTACTAAAGAGCGCAATGAGCGCTCCTCAGTAGAATAGAAATCAAAAGCTATAGCTAAACCCAAGTATTAGTGAGTTTTCAGTCAGGTCAGTTGAATAGTACTCATCCCATTGGGATGCATCAACGGTCTGATTACCATAATCCGAGTGCATAAGCTCTGCGCGCACCGAGAAATTATCATTGTATTTATGCTCAACCCCGACGCCTGCGGTCCATCCACTTTGCCAATTCGAATGAGACTCTGACTCAGAGTAGTCGAAATCGAGCCATGTACGCTCAATTTTTGCTTTAGCTAGTCCGGCAGATACATATGCAAGTGTTTTTTGTTTATTAAAGATTCGGCCAGCCC
>JAGPUU010000401.1 GCA_018067325.1 Amphritea sp. | reverse complement strand
CAGCCAATTCCTGAACGACGCTTGACCAATAATATTATCTTCCGGAAATTGAAAATAGCACTTAACTTTACTGCTGAAGACATTCTGGAAGTACTTGGGTTAGCCGGTGTTAGTCTGAGTAAGCACGAGTTGAGTGCTCTTTTTCGCAAACAGGGACATCAAAACTTCCGAGAGTGTAAGGACCAGGTTTTGCGTAACTTTCTCTCCGGTTTACAGCATAAATTGCGAGATACAGGAACGCCTCCTGAGACGGATAAACCTCTTCGTAAGACTGCCAGTGCAGCGGGGACCTCCGAGAATCCGGTGCGCAAACCATCCGAAAAACCGGATGTACAATTTGTTGTCGATAAACCGGCAGCGGGTAAAGATACTGTTAATAAGAGTTCGGTGGATAGCAATTCTGTTTGGGCTAAAGCGTTAGCGAAGAACGGTAAAAAGAGCTAAGCGAAATGAAAGAGAAACTGCTGCCGCCGACTAAAGATCAGATAGCGCTGTTTACTCCTTTTAACGGTATGACGCTGGAACATATACAGCAACCAACCGGAGCTGATGATTTGTCAGCAGCGTTGCAGGATCTGCTGAGTTGCCCCTTTGTTGGATTCGATACCGAATCAAAGCCGGTGTTCCGTAAAGAACAGAAATCTGACGGGCCTCACGTAGTGCAGTTATGCACCGCCGATACCGCCTATATTTTTCAGTTGCATGACAAAGAGGCGTATCCGGTTATCAGTCAGGTGCTGGAAGCAAAGCAGGTAGTGAAAGTAGGCTTTGGGCTCCAATCGGATCGTAGTCAGATCCGGCGTAAATTTGGTGTTGAGATCAAGGGAGTCCTTGATCTGGATACCGTCTATCGTAAATTGGAATATCGTCGCCAATTAGGCGTCAAAGCAGCTATTGCGGTTCAGTTTGGTCAGAAGTTTAATAAATCAAAACGCGTATCAACATCAAATTGGTCGCTGCTAAAACTGAGTGATGCTCAGTTACTTTATGCTGCGAATGATGCTTATGCCGCACTACGAATTTTGCAGGGTTTACAGGATACCGGCCATGAACAGACAGTACGCGAGCTGGTTCGTTAAGGTTGCTAAGTTAAATTTTTTTATAGGATGTTTGTAGCATGATTTTAAAGACCTTTTCTGAACTGCCGGCAATGGAAATTGAGCCAGGTACAGATTCCTCCTTTCTTAGTCACAGCCCAAAAGGCGAGTCTGTTCTAACGGTTGCGTATGCGACCAAGCGCGATTTTCTTTCAGTGCCTAAAACCTTTGCCGCTATTCGGTTTAAAGGCAGCCAACAGGTGCCTCTGGAGTTTCATGCGGTATCCCGTCAGGATTATCTGGAGCAGATGGAAGTCGCAGACAGCTGGTTCAAGTCGGGCCTTTATGAATTAGAAGTGACCAAGGATTACACCATCCTGTTACTGCTGACCAATGATCGTGCGCTAGAGATTATTCATGGCAGCTATGACGTGTTAGAAGACAGTTATCACTGCGCAGATTCACAAGCAGCGTTGATAAAGCATATTAGTAGCTAGATAAAAGCAGAGGTTCATTTAATGGAACTTGGTATTTTTATCGTTGATGCTTTTACACAAGATCAGTTTAAAGGCAACTCCGCTGCGGTTGTTCCACTGGAAGAGTGGATCGAATCTGAATTGATGCAGAAGATTGCGTCGGAAAATAATTTATCAGAAACCGCTTTTATCAAGGCCCTGTCTTCAAATAAATACGAGATTCGCTGGTTTTCTCCCCTTACTGAAATCGACTTTTGTGGGCATGCAACCCTGGCT
Organism: Amphritea sp.; assembly: GCA_018067325.1. Classification (GTDB taxonomy): domain Bacteria; phylum Pseudomonadota; class Gammaproteobacteria; order Pseudomonadales; family Balneatricaceae; genus Amphritea. The sequence goes on along the minus strand of JAGPUU010000401.1, from coordinate 871 downwards.
TCATCCTATGTGATATTGAACCATTTAGGTTGTCATGGAGAGATTGAGTTTTTGACTCTGAAGGTGGGTTCATTAAGTGTTAATCAGTTAAATGATGGCCGGATAGAGATGAGCTTTCCGAATCAATGTCCTGAGCCCGTTAGCGATATACCTCAAGCGCTGTTAAGCGGTTTATCTTTAAAGCCGGCTCAAGTATTAAAAAATCGACAGGCTTACTTCGCAGTGATGTCTTCAGAAGACGAAGTTAGAGCGATCAGATACCAATCTGAACAGCTTAAGCAGTTGGCACCGTTAGATGTTGTAGTAACAGCGAAGTCCAATGAATACGATTTCATCTCGCGTTACTTTTGGCCTGCAAATGGTGGTAATGAAGACCCGGTGACCGGTTCTATCCATTCAGGCTTGGCACCATATTGGGCAGAACAGCTATCCAAGTCTGATTTAGTTGCATACCAAGCCTCACAGCGCGGCGGTGTCCTGTTTTGTCGTGTCGTGAAAGATCGAGTCTTAGTGTCGGGCTTTGGTGTTTTATATCTGCAGGGTAAAGTTTACGTATAGTTGGGCGTTGATGTAAGAAAGGTATAAAGGGGCAGATTCTTTTTAGGGGGGATTACTATACCCTCTTACAAAGCACTAAACTCAAATTAACCCATCCAGTTAATCAAGAAGGCTCTCCTAGCCACGAGCAAGCGGCGAAGCCGCGTCTAGCAAGTCGCGAAGCGACGTTCTAGCCACTGTTTTGAGCGCTTCACAGCTCAAAATACCTACCCGGCGTTTTGCCTACAGCTTTGCGAAACATCGTGATAAACGCGCTCTGACTGTTGTAACCAAGATCCTGAGCGATGTTGGCCACCGCATCCCCCTCGGCAAT
>JAGPUU010000394.1 GCA_018067325.1 Amphritea sp. | reverse complement strand
ATTAAAAGTGATTACTTTGTAAGAAAGTGGTCGTTATGGATCTGCTGTAACTGATGTTTTTCGAGCCACGAGCCACGAGCCACGAGCCACGAGTTACTTAAAGCTTAATTCATACCCTGCATTCGCGAGATACACAGCTTCGTGTTCCAGATCCGTTTGGGTCAGGGGCTGGTGGCTAAGCCAGTTGTCAGGAAAGCTGAGTGAAAGCTCATTTTTCTCGGCGGTCAGGTGAAATGCGGGCAGGCGCTCGCGGCTTCGGTTGCGGTGCAGGACGAAGGCGAGTCTGAGGAGTATGGTCAGGCGACTAAAGTGTTTGCTCTCCCGGACTTGCATCCGCTCAAAGCCCGATTGAGAAAATTTACGTCGGTGATCCTGAACCATCGCTGCTAGCTGAATCTGTTGCTGCTTGGTAAAGCCGGGCAGGTCTGAATTAAGTAGCAGGTAAGCGCTATGTTTATGGTATTGGCTGTGGGCGATGGTCAGGCCGCACTCGCAGCAGCGTGCCGCCCAGCTGAGCATATTATGGTATTCGTTATTATCCAGGTGCCAACTCTCCCGTACCTGGGTTAGGGCGATCAGTGCGGTTTGTTCGATTCGCATCGCCTGTTCCTGATCGACATGGTAGCGCTGCATCATCGCGTTGATACTGCGCTCGCGCACGTCTTCATGGCGTAGACGGCCTGCCATATCGTAGAGTAGGCCCTCTCGCAGGGCGCCTTCAGAGATGCTCATCTCCTTGATGCCCAGGGATTCAAACGCAGCCGATAAAATAGCGAGGCCCGCTGGAAATACAGCGCGGCGTTGCTCTTTCAGACCGTCAATATCGATCTCGTCGACGTGGTTGTAGCTGAGAATTTTCTCTTTCAGTTGCCGCAGCGCAGCGGTGGTGATTTTGTCAGTGGAATAGCCCAGCGCTATACAGGCCTGGCGGACCGCTTTTATGGTGCCAGAAGAGCCAACGCAATCCTCCCAGCCAAGCCGACGATATTTACGCTTAATGCTGAGCAGTTCCCGCAGGGCACCAAATACGGCCAGTTGGAACCTCTTTTCACTGATAACGCCATCGGCGAAATAGCGCTTATTGAAACTAACGCAGCCCATCTCAAGACTTTCCAATTCAAGGGGTTCGAAGCGTTCTCCGATAATGAATTCGGTACTACCGCCGCCAATGTCGATGACTAGTCGACGGCCATTCTCACCGGCCATTGTATGGGACACTCCAAGATAGATCAGGCGGGCTTCCTCTATGCCGGCAATGACTTCTATCGAGCAGCCCATAAGCTTTTCAGCGTCACGGATAAATTCGTGACTGTTGGCCGCTTCTCGCAGTGCGTTAGTGCCTACGATCCGGATCTGTTGGCTTGGAATATCGCGGACTCTTTGAGCGAATCGCTCCAGACAATCAAGCCCCCGCTGTCGTGCTTCGGGGGTCAGCATGCGGTTTTCATCGAGGCCTGCGGCCAGCTGAACTTTGTCTGACAGCAGATCGATGGGCTGAAGTTCGCCCTGAACCAGTTTAGCAACGACGATATGAAAGCTGTTAGAGCCCAGATCGATCGCGGCTAGTAGGGATGACTCTGGAGGACTAATACTGGCGGTTTCTTGGTTCATATAGAATTAACTTCGAGATGATGTTGGGTTTAGCTTATCAGATAACGGTGACTGTTTAGAGTATAGCCTTGTTATAACAAGCTTTTACTTGAGAAGGGTTCCCCGGTATTCACAAGCGTTTAGAGACAGTGGTATGATCGGTGGTTATTAAATTTGAGTGAATCTCACGGCAGAGGCTTTATATGAGTGAAAATATCGTTAACGTGACTGATAGCTCCTTCGAAGAGGATGTATTGAAAGCGGAAGGGCCAGTACTGGTTGATTACTGGGCAGAATGGTGTGGTCCGTGCAAAATGATTGCGCCGGTTCTGGAAGAGATCGCTAAAGATTACGATGGTAAGCTGAAAGTCTGTAAGCTGAATATCGACGAGAACAATGAAACTCCGCCAAAATTTGGTATCCGTGGTATTCCAACGCTGATGCTGTTTAAAGATGGCGCGGTTGAAGCAACCAAAGTAGGGGCGTTGTCTAAGTCTCAGCTGGCTGCATTTATCGAAGATAGTATCTAAAGGGTACTAAAATAGTAGGGAGTGACCGAGATCATGGTTTGCTCCCTGATTTACTGGACTCTTTTTGATCAACGCATTATAGTGTCTTTTCCAAATATTTATTTCTGTGCCAGAACTCTGGCTTCCTTATTCAAATCAATCTGACCTGAATGGCTTTAGCTATTTCGCTCAAGGCATTGACCCGTCTCCTTACACATATACCTATGAATCTTACTGAACTTAAAAAGAAAAGCGTTCCTGAATTGCTAGAAATAGCGAAAGAAATGGGACTTGATAACCTCGGTCGCTCCCGCAAACAAGATGCAATTTTCTCTATTCTTAAGCGTCATGCTAAAGGTGGTGAAGATATTTCTGGTGATGGCGTATTGGAAATTTTGCAGGATGGCTTTGGCTTCCTGCGGTCTGCCGAAGGTTCATACCTTGCTGGTCCAGATGATATTTACGTATCGCCGAGCCAGATTCGCCGGTTTAACCTGCGTACCGGTGACACTATCTCCGGCAAGATTCGTCCGCCGAAAGACAGCGAGCGCTACTTCGCCCTGTTGAAAGTTGATCAGATCAACTTTGATAAGCCGGAAAATGCCAAGAATAAGATTCTGTTTGAAAACCTGACTCCGCTGTTTGCGCAGGAACGGTTGAAGATGGAACTGGGTAACGGTAGTACAGAAGATCTGACTGCTCGTGTTATCGACCTGGTTTGCCCTATGGGTAAAGGCCAGCGTGCATTGCTGGTGTCTCCGCCTAAAGCGGGTAAGACGCTGATGCTGCAGAACATCGCTAACTCGATTACCCGTAATAACCCAGAAGTTCACCTGATCGTACTACTGATCGATGAGCGTCCGGAGGAAGTAACCGAAATGCAGCGGACTGTCCGTGGTGAAGTGGTAGCATCGACTTTCGATGAACCGCCTTCCCGTCACGTACAGGTTGCTGAGATGGTGCTTGAGAAGGCTAAGCGTCTGACTGAGCATAAGAAAGATGTTGTGATTCTGCTGGACTCTATCACTCGTCTGGCCCGTGCTTACAACACCGTGATTCCATCATCCGGTAAAGTACTGACCGGTGGTGTGGATGCCCACGCGCTGGAACGTCCTAAGCGTTTCTTCGGTGCAGCTCGTAATATCGAAGAGGGTGGCAGCCTGACAATCATCGCTACGGCACTGGTTGATACCGGTTCGAAGATGGATGAAGTTATCTTTGAGGAATTCAAAGGTACGGGTAACTCTGAAGTACATCTGGATCGTAAAGTGGCTGAGAAGCGGGTTTATCCTGCTTTCAATATCCGTCGATCAGGTACGCGTCGTGAAGATCTACTGACCTCTGAAGAAGAGCTGCAGCGGATGTGGATTCTGCGTAAGTTGCTGGATCCGATGGAAGATTCTTCAGCGATCGAGTTTGTACTGGATAAACTGAAAGACTTCAAAACGAACGACGAATTCTTCCTCTCCATGCGACGTTCCTGATTCATATCTCTGTTCTGAAAGGGTAAGCTTACGGCTTGCCCTTTTTTATTGCTGAAAACTATGTCAAATCTAAAATACAAAGACCTGCGCGACTTTATCAACAGCCTGGAACAGAAGGGTGAGTTGGTACGTATTACAGCGGAAGTTGACCCCGATCTGGAAATGACCGAGATCTGCGACCGTACCCTGCGTGCCGGTGGTCCGGCACTGCTGTTTGAAAATCCCAAAGGCTACGATTACCCGGTACTGGCGAACCTGTTCGGCACCCCTAAACGTGTTGCCTTGGGGATGGGCCAGGAAGATGTCGCCAGCCTGCGAGAGGTCGGTAAGTTGCTGGCGATGCTGAAAGAACCCGAGCCGCCCAAAGGGATGAAAGATGCCTGGGAGAAGCTGCCGATCTTTAAGCAGGTGCTGAATATGGGGCCGAAAAAGGTCCGCAATGCCGCCTGCCAGACCCATGTGATTGAGGGTGATGATGTTGATCTGGGTACTCTTCCGGTACAGCGTTGCTGGCCCGGTGATGCGGGCCCTCTGATAACCTGGCCTCTGGTTATTACTAAAGGGCCTTACAAAGAGCGTCAAAACCTGGGTATCTATCGGCAGCAGGTAATCGGTAAGAATAAGCTGATTATGCGTTGGCTGTCCCACCGTGGTGGCGCGCTGGATTTCCGTGAGTGGAAAGAGCAGCATCCAGGGGAGAACTTCCCGGTAGCCGTGGCATTGGGGGCCGATCCCGCGACTATTTTAGGTGCGGTGACGCCGGTACCCGATAGCCTGTCAGAATATGCGTTTGCCGGGCTGCTGCGCGGCGGCAAGACCGAAATTACTAAATGCATCGGCAGCGACCTGCAAGTGCCTGCCAGTGCAGAGTTTATCCTCGAAGGCTATATCGCCCCTGAAGAGATGGCGGATGAAGGCCCCTTTGGTGACCATACCGGTTACTACAACGAGGTGGATAGCTTTCCGGTGTTTACCGTCGAGCGTATCACCCATCGTCCCGACCCTATCTATCACAGCACCTATACCGGCCGTCCACCGGATGAGCCTGCTGTGCTGGGTGTCGCGCTGAATGAAGTTTTTGTACCGATTCTGCAGAAGCAGTTTCCAGAAATTACCGATTTCTATCTGCCACCGGAAGGTTGCTCCTACCGGATGGCAATAGTGACGATGAAGAAGCAGTATCCGGGTCACGCTAAGCGGGTGATGCTAGGTGTCTGGTCCTTCCTGCGCCAGTTTATGTACACCAAATTTGTTATCGTCTGTGATGATGATATCAATGCCCGGGACTGGAACGATGTTATCTGGGCGATTACGACCCGGATGGACCCGATTCGCGATACTACCATGATCGACAACACACCGATCGACTACCTGGATTTTGCCTCACCGGTCTCCGGTCTGGGCTCCAAGATGGGTATGGATGCCACTAATAAGTGGCCCGGTGAGACAACCCGAGAGTGGGGTGAGCCGATTGTGATGTCCCCTGAAGTGAAACAACGGGTGGACGACATCTGGGATCAATTAGGTATACCGCTTGAGTGACCGTTTTACCATCACCGTTAACGATACCCATGAAGTCAGTGCAGAACCGGGTTTACCGATTCTGGACAGTCTGCGAAATGCCGGTTTTACTATGCGTTTCAGTTGTCGTAACGGGGTGTGTGAAATTTGTAAAACAACACTGCTAGCTGGCAGTATTCAGCAGCGCTACCCTGAATTGGCGCTACAGTTAGAAGCGGGGCAGCCATCCTCGCAGATATTTGCGTGTACAGCCGTACCCTGCAGTGATATTCAGGTGAGAATTAAAGGGTTGTTACGCCCTGGAGAGATACAAGTGAAAGAACTGGTTTGTGATATTGCGTCGGTAGAACAACTGAATGAAGAGGTATACCGGGTGCGTCTGCATCTGCCGGTAACCGGCCGTCAGGCAACAGAGTTTCATGCGGGACAGTACCTGGAACTGATACTTCCTGATGAACGGCGTGCGGCATTTTCGATCGGCAGTGCACCGGACTTCAGCAGCGATATCGAACTGCATATCCGCTGTACGCCTGAAGGCGAGCTTTCAGTGGCGATCATGGATCACCTGAAGAACAATCCCAGTGTAAAAATCGAGCTGCCCAAAGGTGAATGCTATCTGGAAGCCAGCCAGCTGGCTGCGGATAAAGTAATCGTTCTGGCGGCTGCCAGCACCGGTTTCTCGCAGATTAAGAGCATCGCAGAACACCTGCTAGCCAATCAGGTTAAAAATCCGATCCACGTCTATTGGGGTGCACGGGTAGAAGCGGATTTCTATCTGGAAAAACTACCTCTGCAATGGGCCAGCGAACACACCAACGTGCACGTCCATCTGGTTGTCAGCGAACCGGGTAACAGCCCCGGTTGGTCCGGTCGCAGCGCACTACTGCCGGATGCCATCGTTGCTGATTTTGACCACTTTGAGAATGTTGAGATCTTTACCAGTGGTTCACCGGGAATGGTTTATGCGCTACTCGATGCCTGCGAACTTAAAGGGCTTAACGAAGCGCAGATGCATGCCGACGTTTTTGCTTACGCGCCTAGGCCAAAGGGGTAAAAAGCCGTAGCTCGATGTCGCTTCGCGACTTGCTCGTAGTTCGTTGCTCGAAATGCATAGAAACAAAAAAGAGAGCCCTTGGCTCTCTTTTTTGTTGTAGAAATCGTGCTCTCACGGCGATGGCGTCTAGCTTTTCTGCACAATGAAGAAGGTGTGTAACTCGGGGTACTGATCATATTCCAGATGCCGGCAGTTGCAGTTTAATCCAGCGAAAAGTTCAAGAAAGCCTGGTACGCCTAATGTCGAGTAATACACCTCAGGCCCCATCGTGTCATCGGTATGATCGCCCACTTCATCGGTTCCACCGAAGGAGAAAATCAACACTCCACCGCTGTTAAGCCCCTCTATCAGCTTGGTTAAAACAGTTCTCTGTTGGTCCAGTGGTATATGCCAGATACTGTCCCAGGCGGTGATAAAGTCATAGGTGCGGGGTAGATCCCACTGGCAGATATCCTGTTGATAAAAGTTGATCTGTGGATGCTTTAGCTTCGCTAGCCGGACCATCTCATCCGATACATCTACACCCTCAGGTTCAAACCCCTCTGCCTGTAGCAGATCCATAAACCGCCCGGTACAACCGCAACCCACATCCAGTGCAGCCCCTCTGTTTTTAGCAAAAGCGATCGCACGGCGATGTTGTGCAATACCATTCTCTCGATTGAACTCTTTGCGTTCCCAGAGATGGGTGATCTGGTTGTAGGCTTTGGCGATATCGGTGGGTTTCATGTGATATTCATCCTGAATATGGAGCGTATCCAGCTTAGCTCAACTAGAAAATCTGAAGCTAAGCCGCTGCAGGTTGCCAGCCCCTTTGTAGGAAGCGTGCCCTCACGGCGATTAAAGCTATGGTTACATATTAGCTTATTTGCTTGCCGCAGTGATTCGTTTCATTTGTTCCGCTCTCGCTGAGCAGTCCAGTGAAGAGTACGCCTTTGGGTGCGTGCTCTCTCGGGCCTTACCAATCAAAAACCACCCTGCTGTTGGGTGGTCTTCGTCCTTGGGCATCTTAGTTTATAAGATTGCCGCAGTGATTCGTTACCTTTTGTTCCGCTCTGCTGAGCGGGTCAAGACTTTTGGACGCCCAAAAGTCTTAACAATCTAAAACCGCGCCCACTGTTTGGTCGGCTTCGCCGACTGCCCTGCGCGTTTCGTTTTCCAATGACATGGGAAAAACTCGGTTGCTTCGCGCCCTCAGACAGTTCCCCATGCTTTTCATTGAAAAACTCCAATGCTCGGCTGCACAGAAAGGGATTTAGAGCAGACCGCAACGAAGAGCACGTTGCTCGCTAGAACGTCGCTTCGCGACTTGCTCGACGGGCTACGCCCTTGCTAGAAAAATCTGTCGCTACACTGCTAGAAAATCAATGAATCTGACCCTATTGATTGCAGCAACTTGTTAGGCATTTTTTAACGCCAAGAGCATTTTTTGCATTCTAGTGCTACTACCTTCTCTCAAAGGCTTAAGTGCACCAGAATTTACAAAGCCAAACGAATTGTATAAATGATGTGCTCTACCATTATTAACGGTTACATCTAAGCGTAATGATCTTGCATCAGATTGTATTGCCCATTCTTTAAATTTTGTAAGTAGAGCCAAGCCAATGCCTTTCCCTCTATAGCTAGGAGAAACCCACATTTGATAAAGATTTGCAATTTGAGGTTTTTCTATTTCAATTTTCCCCCAAGCTATACCGGCTATAAGCCCATCTTGTAAGGCTACCAAAGGAATATCTAAGCTAGATTT
>JAGPUU010000367.1 GCA_018067325.1 Amphritea sp. | reverse complement strand
TGTCGCAGTTCCTGCGGCCCCAGGGCACAGTTCAAACCGATAGACAGTGGTTTGATATGTCGTACAGAGTTCCAGAAAGCTTCAGTCGTCTGACCAGACAAGGTACGTCCTGATGCATCGGTAATCGTACCGGAGATCATGACGGGCAGACGCATAGCATGATCTTCAAAGTACTGGTCTACCGCAAAGATCGCCGCTTTTGCATTCAGCGTATCAAAGATAGTCTCAATCAGAATAAGATCTGACCCGCCTTTTACCAGGCCGTCGATGGACTCTGTATAGGATTCCACCAATTGATCGAAGCTAACATTACGAAAACCCGGATCATTAACATCCGGTGAGATAGAGCAGGTACGGTTGGTCGGTCCGAGTACGCCGGCAACGTAGCGAGGTTTAGCCGGGTTTTCAGCGGTTATCTGATCAGCAATGCTACGGGCTAGCTGTGCTGCCACTAAATTCATTTCATAGCTGATCGATTCCATGCCGTAATCGGCCATAGCAATACTGGTAGCGTTAAAGGTATTGGTTTCGACGATATCGGCGCCAGCTTCGAAATAAGCACGGTGAATCTCACTGATAATATCCGGCTGAGTCAGTACCAGAAGGTCGTTATTACCCTTCAGATCGATATCCCAATCCGCAAACCGTTCACCACGGTAATCCTCTTCTTCGAGCTTACGGTCCTGAATCATGGTGCCCATACCACCATCGAGAACCAGGATTCGTTCTGCCATTGCCTGTTTAAGCTGCTCGGTCTTATCGGTCTGAATTGCTACTACCACGGTGAAAACCTATCTATAACCTATTGTAAAGGCGGCTATTTTATAGGATTTTCACAGGTTTTGGGTGAGTTAGACTCATCTCTGTATGAAAAACTTTGAGGTTAGCCCGGTCTGAAACAATCCCCGAGAGCTTATCAGTAGTGAATCTTGCCGATCATCTTTAAATATCTACAAAAGTTATAGGGATTAGCCCTTAATATTTTAAAATTTGCTGGTACAATTGCCATCACTTAAAGGTAAGCAAAGAATTAACTTAGGTTAAGATTAAGCTTAACTTTATGGGTTCCACAACTGCTGTTGTGAAGAGACTAGCTAACATGGATGGTTCAGCAGCAATGCTGAGGTTTAGTGCCGATGATTAATGGTGATGGTTATAGTGTCACCACGGGGTCACGGTAGAGAGATGCTGAGCTTCTGGCTCAGCGGTATTAATGTCCGGCTTTGCCGGCAAATTGAGACGCAGGTCATTAATATGCTGCAAACATTCTTAAAAGCTAAATTGCATCGAGTAACAGTCACCCATGCGGAACTTCATTATGAAGGCTCCTGCGCTATTGATGGCGTTCTGCTCGAAAGCTCCGGCATTAAGGAGTATGAGCAGATTCATATCTACAACATCAATAATGGCGAGCGTTTCACAACCTACGCAATCCGCGGGGAAGATAACAGTGGCATTATCTCTGTGAATGGCGCGGCAGCACACTTAGCATCAAAAGGTGATCTGTTAATCATCGGATCTTATGTGCAACTGGATGAACAGGAAGCTGAAACCTTTCAGCCAACACTCTGTTATTTTGAAAACGCAAAGAATGAGAATGATGCTCATCGTGTTAGCGATGAAGAGCTTCACCAGCGCAACATTATGACCGGCATTAAAAACAGCATCTCAGTTCAGAAAAGTAACTAAGAGGCTTTTTTGCCCGCTCCATTAAAGCTACCTTCGGGTAGCTTTTTTTATGCATTATCTTTAACAACTCACTGGAACAATAATCCATAGATTGTCGACAATCTAAGATGTGAATCTAATTATTGCACTGTATTAGATCAATAAACTGCTGTTTATTGGAAAATAACTTGCACATAGTAGACAATTTAGCCTTTTGTAGTAGTTTAATTTTAGTCGTTCTCCGTTAGAGTGGTTATCAAGTGGTAACACCTGCAGATATGATAGGTATTGATAATAATAAGCAGGGCTACCGGTCTGAAACATATAATAACGGTTACAGCGAAGGGCCAGTGCTATGTCCTATAAAGACGAATACAAAAAATCAATCGAAACTCCAGAAGCATTCTGGGCAGAAAAAGCAGAAGCGATACAGTGGTTTAAAAAGCCACAAACCATCCTTAGTAAGGATGAAAATGGTATCGACCGCTGGTTTGCTGACGGGGAGATGAACACTGCTTACTTAGCACTGGATTATCATGTTGAGTCAGGTCGTGGCGATCAGGATGCTCTAATCTATGATTCCCCTGTAACGGATACTAAGCAGCGTTATACCTATTCCGAACTTCGCGATGCCGTTGCTAAGTTTGCCGGCGTTCTGAAAGCGCAAGGCGTAGAGAAGGGCGATCGGGTTGTTATCTATATGCCGATGATTGCTGAGGCCGTTATCGCGATGCTTGGCGTTGCCCGCCTGGGTGCAATTCATTCAGTTGTGTTTGGCGGTTTTGCTCCACACGAACTAGCTGTTCGTATTGACGATGCTGAACCCAAAGTTGTAGTTACATCATCCTGCGGTATCGAAATCGCTAAAGTAATCGCATACAAGCCTTTACTCGATGAGGCGATTGAAAAGTCTGCCCACAAACCAGACAGTTGC
>JAGPUU010000366.1 GCA_018067325.1 Amphritea sp. | reverse complement strand
GCGCTGGACGTAATCATTGCTAAACCCAAAGTAATACCGGTTAATAGTTTAATGTTCATGGCGACTTCCTCACTTAATTTCAATTCATACTCAATATATAATCTCTTCCTGAAATACGACTGAAAATTTCTATTATATTTACAACATTTATTAAATACTAACTAAAAACATTGCAAACAAAAGACTTTAATCTATTCCATTACCCCACCTCGAATGCATACAGCCTAAAATAAAGGAATTCTTCGCCAGTAATTACACAGAAGCTATGTGGGCAATGTTTTATGTGGCGACTGCTAAACCAAAAAAGCCTCATGATGTGCACCATGAGGCTTTTTAAAATATGAATTTTTTTACTTACCTTGATGAATCAGTATCCCAACCCCAAACAGCAGTGATCTTATTGTTACTTATCGCTTTATTAGAAGTACTATGAGTTTTAAAATCACCTGTTCCATAGCTGGAGTTAACTTCCGAAGTGCTTATTGCATTGTTTGAATAAGGCCCTTCTAGAATAGTATTGGCAGCAAATACGCTGGACGTGATCATTGCTAAGCCCAAAGTAATTCCGGTTAATAATTTAATGTTCATGGTGACTTCCTCACTTAATTTCAATTCCCATTCAATATATAATCCCTTCCTGAAATACGGCTGAAAATTACTATAATATTTATTAAAAAAATTTTAAACGGAATACTTTAATCTATTCTATTACCTCGAATTAATTCAGCTTAACATAAGGAAATTCTTCGTCAGTAATTGAAAGTTTTATTTGTGTTTAATTTTTTTGGTTATCTGTTAGGCCAAAAAAAACCTCATGAATAAAATCATGAGGTTTTTTAAATATAAAACTGTTTTACTTAATTTGACGAATCAGCATCCCAACCAAAAATAGGAGTCATTTTATCGCTATTGACTCCTGTATCAACAACTTGATTAGAAGCACTATTCATTTCTAAATTATTTGTTCCATAGCTGGAATTAAATTTTGAATTATTTGTTACATGGCTTGAATAAGGCTCTTCTAGAATAGTATTGGCAGCAAAAGCGCTAGATGAGATCATTGCTAAGCCTAAAGTAATACCGGTTAATAATTTAATACTCATGGCGACACCTTCATATGTTTTCAATTCACATTCAATATATGAGACTTTCCTGAAATCCGGCTGAAAATCACTATTCTCGTTATAACATTTAAATCTTAACGCTATATAAACGTTATAAAAAATAGGTGTGAATCCGGTTAGGTAAAAAAGCCTTACGGCTTAGCGAAGAAGTTTTAAATACAGGGGCGAGGTAAGATTAGGTACCATTTTCCTTAACCTAAAGTGGGTTCCCCTGTGGAGTCTGATCACCATTAGTCGTTCCTGTCCCTGAGGCATATACATTTGAACCTGTCATCATAAATACAGCATCACTATATAAACGCTTCCAGAGATAACCTTTGAAAAGCCAGATTTTAAGGCATAAAAAAACAGGCACAAAAGCCTGTTTTTTTTCTTACATAAGAAAGCTTACAAAGATCGAGCGTTCAGATAAGCCTGCTCAGATACCGCATGCCACTTGGTGGCCTGATCACGGAACTTAACGAAAGACTCAAAGACTTTCTGCGACATTGGATCTTTCGCCGCCTCTTCAGACACTACCGCATCTGATAAAGTCTTAATTTCCTTAAGAACCTCATCCGGGAACTGACGCAATTCAACACCGTGTTCATTTACTAACTGTTCCAGAGCACGGTTATTCTTCGCTGTGAAATCAGCCAGCATATCCTGGTTCGCCACACGAATAGCACTACGTACAATAACCTGCAGGTCCTCAGGCAGCTTATCGAAGGCTTCTTTATTGATGAAGCTTTCCAGGGTTGTGCCTGGCTCATGCCATCCCGGATAGTAGTAATATTTAGCTGCTTTATGCAGACCGAAGGCCATATCGTTATATGGACCTACCCACTCAGTTGCATCAATAGCTCCGGACTGTAGTGATGGGAATATCTCACCACCAGGCAACAGTACCGGTGTACCACCTGCCCGCTTGAGCACTTCACCACCCAGACCCGGGATACGCATTTTCAAGCCTTTCAGGTCGTCTAGAGAGTTAATCTCACGGTTAAACCAGCCACCCATCTGCACACCGGTATTACCCGCCGCACCAGGAATCAGACCGAACTCGGCGTAGACTTCTTCCCATAGCTCCATACCACCACCGTGATACAGCCATGAATTCATTTCCTGCGCGGTAAGTCCGAAAGGAACCGCGGCAAAGAACTGCGCGGCACGAGTCTTACCTTTCCAATAGTATGCAGCACCATGACCCATTTCTGCAGTACCACGGGATACGGCATCAAAGATCTCTAGCGCGCCGACTAACTCTTTAGCGCCATAGACTTTTACTTTGATCCGTCCACCGGACATTGCGCCGATCAGGTCTGCCAGGTTATTCGCACCCGTCCCCAAACCGGGGAAGTTTTTTGGCCAGGTTGTAACCATCTTCCATTCGATGGTTTCAGGCTTAGCCGCTACTGGTGCAGCAGGCTGAGCAACCGGTTTACAATCAGCAACCGGAGCTTTTTGTTCCGTACAAGCAGCCAGGCCTACCGCAGCAGCACCTAACCCCAGGACTTTAACAATCGCACGACGTTTCACAAGGCTTCTCCCTAATCGTCATTTTGTTCTATTTTTATACATAACCCAATGAACATAGCACCTAGTTATAAATCCTGCAATTTCAAATAGTAAGCTCTCTACTATATGAGCTTTCTCACAACTAAATAGCGGTAATAATAGGCTATGCGTTTATTCTCTTAATCTAAATTACTGATATACTCATTGCCGTTACATTACGCATAACCTGAAGACGGAATCTAACTTGCAGTCCCTTAACCTTCTTAAATCTATTGCTGATGCAAAATCCAACCTCCGCAAGTCGGAACAGAAAGTTGCTGACTACGTTCTGGAGAACCCTGCGGATGTAATCCATATGCGGATTGTTGATCTGGCCTCCGAAGCTAATGTGAGTGAGCCTACCGTAGTACGTTTCTGTCGAGCACTTAACTATGACGGGTTTCAGGATTTTAAGCTGACGTTAGCACAAGGCCTTGCGAGCAATGCTAACTTCGAGCAATTCTCCCTCAACAGTAAAGATACTGTCAGCGAGTTTAAGCAGAAGATCTTCGATTCAACCGTCGGCAACATGATACGTGTCCGGGAAGAACTTAACGCTGAAACCCTTGAAGCCGCTATTGATGCGATTGCCAGTACTAACCGTCTGGAACTCTATGGCTTTGGAGCATCCGCTCCCGTCTGTAATGACGCTCAGCACAAGTTTCATCGCTTAAAAATAGCAACCTCTGCCTATTCTGACCCACACATGCAGATGATATCGGCAACGACTCTGACGGAGCAGGATGTAGTCATCGCTATATCTCAAACAGGCCGCACCAAGGACCTACTGCATTCGGTAAAACTGGTTAAAGACGCCGGGGTAACTGTTATATCACTTTGCCCAAGTAATACACCACTAGCAGATCTGGCATCGATATCAATTCATATCGACCTGGAAGAAGATAAAGATCTCAGTACGCTGATGTCTTCAAGGGTTGTTCATCTGGTAGTTATTGATGTACTAGCCGTTGGTGTAGCAATGAAACTAGGTCCAGGACTGCTCGACCACCTCAAAACTATCAAGCGCAGCCTGAAGAGCCTGCGTCAGAACGATAAACGCCTGCCTTTACGAAAGCCTGCTGACTGATTTCTATACCTTTTTTCTCATTTCTGTAACCTTCTTCCGTCACTATATCTCCCGTTGAGGCCTTTTTTCAGGCCTCTGCATCCTTGAAATTCTCTTTTTTCTGTTATAAAAAAGAGGTTATCTGTTACCAATAAAGCAAAATGGTCTGTTAGCCAGCCCTCGTTTTAGGCTTTCAGATAGATTTTACAGAAGGTATAGGAACCAGTGCTATGCTGAAACGGAAAGATCAGGATCTCAGTCAAATTCAAACGGAAGTCTTTGATATAATTGTTGGTATAGATGAGGAAAAACAACAGGCTAAACTGAAGAAAGCCTCAAAGAAAAGTCTTACCTGCCGACGCGCCATTGAAGAACGCAAACAACAGAAAGAACTCGAACATCAAATTAACGATGAGCTCTGGTTTGACGATATTTAAAGATCAGGTATAAAAAGCCCGCTGATGCAGGCTTTTTTTTCAGTTCTTTTACATCTCTGGGTAGAGAATATCCAGCGGTACTGAACGACCGCTGTCTATCACTATCGCTGCATGTTTACGTTTTAGCTTGCGGGGCTCTGATACACCGCATGAATGGGCAATCATCTCCACCTCATTCGCCAGATGCCTGTGATAATTTGTCACTCTTACCGATTTATTTTCCGGTACTAAGCCTCGCTGCAAATCTTCATCATGGGTTGTAATACCGGTCGGGCAGGTATTCTTATTACACTGCAACGCCTGAATACAACCAAGTGCAAACATAAAGCCCCTGGCACTGACACAGAAATCAGCCCCCATACAGAGCGCAGCTGCGACATCAGTAGGGTTGATACACTTACCCGATGCGACAACCCTGATTCGATCCCGCAGACCATGCATAATTAGCTTGTTAACCAAAGCCGGTAAACTTTCCCTTAGCGGTAGCCCAACACTATCCATCAGGGGCATCGGTGCCGCACCAGTACCGCCGTCGCTACTGTCCAAAGTAATAAAGTCTGGCGCTTCTTCAATACCCCGGGAGACTATTCGCTCGCAGAACTCATCCAGCCAATCAGTCGAACCCAGTACTAGCTTGAAACCCACCGGCTTGCCGGTCACCTCACGAATATGGCTGACCATATCCAGCAGATCATCGATTGACGCAATATCCGGGTGCCGATTTGGGCTGATGGACGCCTGGCCTTCCGGTATGCCCCGAATTGCCGCTATGTCAGCACTGACCTTCTCAGCCGGTAGCATGCCACCTTTACCAGGCTTAGCCCCCTGACTGAGTTTGATTTCAAACATCCTGACCTGCTCATGGGCGGCTTTCTCTTTCAGCTTCTCATCGTTGAGCATGCCCTGTTGATCACGGACACCATACTTGGCTGTACCTATCTGGCAAACGATGTCACAACCACCTTCAAGATGGAATGGAGACAAACCACCCTCACCCGTATTCATCCAGCAACCCGCCTCTCTGGCACCCTGGGAAAGCGCCTGAACAGCTGGTTTTGATATGGCGCCGTAGCTCATGCCGGAAATATTAAAGAATGATTTAGCATCAAAAGGTTGACGGCAGTGAGGACCAATTCGCAGCGGCTGATTCTTTACCGCATCTTCTTTTAAAGTAGGAAACGGGCAGTTAAGAAAGAAATAAGTACCGGGAATACGCAGATCCCGGGATGAACCAAAAGCGATAGTATTATCGATATCCTTTGCGGCTCGATAACACCAACTGCGCTGCGCCCGGTTAAAGGGCATCTCTTCTCTGTCCATGGCGAAGAAATACTGCCGGAAGAACTCACCCAGATGCTCAAAAACATAGCGGAAGCGGCCAAATAACGGATAGTTTCGTCGAATAGTCTGCTTGGTTTGATGTTTATCTATCTGATAAATAATCAACCCAGTTATTAATCCACCGATGACGATCAACAGCAAAAGGCCGCCCAGAATTGCCACGAAATTAATCGCAAAGCTACTGACGGGATCGATCATATTCCGCACTCCTAGTTATTATTTGTTAGCGCATATTAAGAAACAGATGCAACAATCCTAACCTGTTGTATCGGCAAAGCATATGGGAACAATAGACTGAGTAGAAAAATTATATTTAATGACAAATTTGCAGATTAATTATCATCGTTGATCCAGTCAGGAGAAACCACACGGGCCAGTTCGCGCCGCATAATCACCTGACCATGACGTACTGACAATAAGACCTCCCCCTGCTGACGAATCACGCTGTAATCGTCTTCACCATCTAGCAATATAAAACTACCTGGATTACCGACTTGTATGCCATAACTGTCATGAATATTCAGCGTCCGAGCGCTGTTATCAGTAATCAAATCAAGTGCAGCGCTGAAATCTGTATATCCCATCATCTGACAGATATGCAGACCGAAATCCAGAGTACGTAATAGTTTGCCATTACCCAGGGAATACCAGGGATCAAAGATTGAGTCTTCACCAAAGCAAACATTTAGACCCGCAGCGTTAAGTTCTTTTACCCGGGTAAGACCACGGCGTTTAGGGTAGCTGTCAAAGCGCCCTTGCAGATGGATACTCTCCGTTGGACAGGAAACAAAGTTAATGCCTGATTTTTTCAGCAAGCGAAACAGCTTAGAGCAATAGGCATTATCGTAAGAACCCATCGCCGTGGTATGGCTGGCAGTGACTCTTGAGCCCATATTATTGAACAGTGCCTCTGCCGCCAGTACTTCAAGAAAACGAGAGTTAGGATCATCCGTCTCATCACAGTGAACATCCACTAGCCGGTCATATTTTAGTGCCAGCTCGATCACCTGTTTCATCGAAGCTTCGCCTAGCTCGCGGGTGTATTCGAAGTGAGGAATACCCCCAACAACATCTGCGCCGAACTGCAGCGCTTGCTCCATCAACTCAAGTCCACCCGGATAGGAGAGCAACCCCTCCTGAGGAAATGCTACGACCTGGATATCAACTTTGTCAGAAAGCTCATCCCGCAACGCACAAAGAGTTTTAATACCTACCAGACTTGGGTCACTGACATCGGCATGGGTACGGATATATTGCACCCCCTGACTCACCAACAACTGGATCGTTTTCATAGCCCGTTGGCGTATATCAGCTTCATTTAATAGTGGCTTACGCTCACTCCACCGCTCAATCCCCTCAAACAGAGTGCCGCTCTGGTTCCAGTTAGGTTCACCGGCCGTTAACGCCGCATCCAGATGGATATGTGGTTCAACAAAGGGGGCGCAGGCCAACTTACCACTAGCATCGATCTGCCCATCTATAGCATCCAGGGGCCCATCTTGTTCGCAAATAGCAGTAAAGTAACCTTTATTGATTTTCAAGCTATATAGGGCAACTTTACTTCGCAGACGAGCGTTAACAATCTCCATATTAATTCTCGCTTTGACTGTCGATATTGTGATGTTGAAACAGAATCGGCTCGATCAAAAAAACAATCTGCAGACATTCAATAGATGAACACCTACAGATCATTTGATATGTAAATAAAAGGAAATGACTTAAGACCTTATCAACTACTCAACAGTAACCGACTTCGCCAGATTACGCGGTTGATCTACATCGGTACCCTTTAACACAGCAACGTAGTAAGCCAGCAGCTGTAAAGGTATTGAATAAATGATCGGCGCCATAACAGTTGG
>JAGPUU010000359.1 GCA_018067325.1 Amphritea sp. | reverse complement strand
AGCAATCGATCATCGTGTAATGTACATACTTGGGTTCAATCGATTACCTATACTAACTCTTGTAAGTATAGAGTTTTTCAGCGGGAACCGGCGGCGAAATCCCCTGTAGAAACGCGTTGTGGAGAGAAGTAAGAACCTCCTACTCGAAATAACAAAAACTGCTTGAGGTATTAATCTGGAGCGGAATAATTACGCAGTATTTTTGAGTAGATATTGTGGCGATCTGGGAATTCCATTGGGATTGAACATCGAGAATTTGACCAATCGCAAAGAGGAGATCGACGCTGCAATTCGTCTCTATAAGCTACTCAAGGCAACACTGGATCTAAACCTGGCAGAGCAGGAACTCAACTAAGCTACTGAATAACTTGCCAAAAAACAAAGCCCGCTATTGCGGGCTTTATTCATCTGGAAGCGTGATTTTAGCAGCTTCAACCTGAAGCTCTTTCAGTTTCTCTGCCGCCAGTTGCATCTGTTTGTATTCACCCGGACTCCAGACAATCTTACGTTGACCGTAATCTATTTCGTAGCGAACTCTTCCCAGAATATCCATGCCTAGCAAGCCATTGAAGCCTGCACTACCACTGTTTTCGATGACAGCAGTGGATTGATTTTCAAAATCATAAGGGCCAACGCTTACCCTATCAAAAACTACTCTTTCAGTTTTAATGAGTCCACCACCAGCAACCTGGGCATAACTGCTATCCCGGCTAACCGTATTCAGCGAAGCTACCGAATCCTGATGTAATACCGTCATTGAGGCTCCGGTATCCAGCAGTAAGTTGAGTGTTCTTTTACGGCCACGCCAGTTTATTTCAACAGGGAGAATAACCTGACGGCCCCTGAGTATAATAGAGGTCTCCATCTTAGCCAGTGTGGTTTCTAGTTTGCGCAGCTGTCGCTTTAGCTCTTGTCGCTTGCCAGCCAGATCGCGCATAACTTTACGATCCTGCTGCTCTTGTTCGGTCAGCTGCTCTACGGCTATTACTCTGGTGTCACTATGATCTCTGTAACGCGGGGGGATTTTATGCTGACTATCGACGTATATTTTTCGTCCATTACTATCTAAATAGGAAAATATCTCAGCACTAGCGCTTAAACTCAGCGCACATAACAAACTACAAATTAAACAACGTAGCATCATAAATTTATTCATTGTCGAGCTCCCTATTCAGGAAATTGGCATCCTGCCAAATAAGGTTCTAATTCAGAAAATGGTAGAACCCATTCATGACAAAAACAGCGACTATTGCAAAAAAAAGTAACATAAAGCGCATGACCCAACAGAATGTACAGACCTTCTTAGACTTAGACTTTTTCTCTGCCATCTCAGCCTCCCGCTAGCTTTACGGTATAACCCTGTTTTTCTAATAACTGTTTAAGCTTATCCCGATGATCACCCTGGATTTCGATTACCCCATCCTTTAGTGAGCCGCCGGTACCACATTGCTGCTTTAGATTTTTCGCCAAGGCTTTAAGCTCTTTCTCAGCTAAAGGAACACCGGTAACGGTTGATACACCTTTACCTTTCCGACCAGACGTTTCACGGCGTATCCGAACAACCCCATCCAGCCCTTCTAATCGGGTCTGATCGGACAGCTGGTCACAAATACAGCTATCTACAGCTTCTTTACAACCGGAGCAGAGCACTCCTTTCTCAGTGGAAAAAACCAGATTACTTAACTGATTACGCATCGACACGGATAGATACCTTTTATTACAAACTTTACTTAATTAACAGACATACCACCTATCTGACGCGCCAGATAAGCTGCGTAATTGTCCGTCATTCCGCCTATAAAATCGAGTACCCGCATATAGGATGGGTATAGGCGCCAATCAGGTTCAGGACTATGGATACCCATCAAACTAATTATCTTCTGACTTCGATAGCTTAGCTGATCGCTCCCCTGTGTATGCTGTTCATAGGCAGCCTGGCAAAAAGCATCCAATAGAGATCCCAGAGTGGTGTAAGCTCCCACTTCAAGTTCAGCCTTACGGTTATCAGGAAACACCCTTTCACGGGCCAGGATTTTTGCATTCTGCAAACCCGTCTGAACGCCTGGATCACCATCCGCCAGCAATTCCCCCTTATACTTCCCACTCATAATCAACGGCAGGTTAGCCATAAAAGCAGCGACCACAGACTCCACCATATTTTCCATCGCCATACCACGTAGCGCTGAAACTTTACGTCGAGCAGATGCCTGAGTGGAAAAGATCTCATCTTCATAGTTAAGATCACCACACATCTGCAACAAAATCGGTTTTATATCATTAAAGCCGAGGATGTTTAATTCGATAGCATCTTCAAGATCTAGAATTGCGTAACAGATATCATCAGCCGCTTCGACCAAAAAAGCCAGAGGGTGTCGACACCAGTAATCTTCACCAAGCGAAATCAGGCCAAGCTCACGCCCAAGCGCATTCAGTATTTCCCGCTCGGTGCCAAAACAACTAAACTTGCCCTTCTTTCCGGCCCGTTCAACCGTCCATGGATACTTTAAAAGTGTTCCAAGTGTCGGATAAGTTAACCGTAACCCTCCATCAAACAGGTGATTCTCAATTCGGGTAACCACTCGAAACCCTTGAGCATTACCCTCAAAAGTCTGCAAGTCCAACAATTCATCCGGCGTGAGTTCCTCAAGATAATGCGCAGGGGCTTTATGCTTGAACCAGTCACGGATCGCATACTCTCCCGCATGACCAAAAGGCGGATTGCCGATGTCATGGGCCAGGCAAGCAGATTGAACAATGGTTCCTAGATCATGGGGACTAATCCACTCAGGTAGCTGGTCCTGCAGCAATTCCCCCACTCGAATACCCAAGCTACGGCCAAGGCTTCCCACTTCGATACTGTGAGTCAGACGGGTGTGAATATGGTCATTGAGTGCAAGAGGGTGAACCTGGGTTTTTCGCCCAAGGCGGCGAAATGCACTGGAGAAAACAATTCGGTCATGATCCTTATGAAAATGACTGCGGCCTACCTCTTCAGGTGTCAGACTTTCATGGCCATAGCGTTTAGCTGTAAGAAGCTTATCCCACTGCATCATTGAGTTCCAGAATGCTCTGTTTTTATCAGTGTGAGGCATCAATTAAGGCAAATCAATCATTTAAATGCCTGCTGTTAGATCCCCTTAAAAGAACACTAATGCAAGCAGCGCTACACAGGATTACTACTCTCAACCTCTTTATTCAACATAACCAGAGAAATATCTTTATTGGTAAAGATAAAACAACTCTCACAGTTACGACATTGATAGACTTGCGCAGCTGGCTTATTCAACAGAGGCTTTAAACTATGATGCGGCTCAGTGATGAGCTTGGACTCAATCAGAAATTTACAATCCCGACAGTGTGGATGCATGTACCCCCCCATGAGCTAATGCGTAATCATCAAGAGTATAGATTCATTCCCATAAATAAGCGCACCTTTCATACACTAATTATTATCAATTAATGTTAAATAATTTGTAATATCCTTATATTTAAACAAGTTACTGATTTATATTCGTTTAGAATTAAAACAAATATCCATATGCGTTTCAGTTTTATCGAATAATCAGGCATTTCACTGGCCCACTGTTAATGCGACAATTTGCCACATTCAGATCCTTGCCAGGATCGGTGACAATTCAATGCAAAGGAAATACTCATACATGGCACAACCTGAAGCTAAAAAAAGCACTTCCCAGTACCTATACCTACTTCTTCTGGGAGGGTTTATTCTGGCGATCTGGCTGGGGGCATCCATGTTCAGCCTCCCGAATAAAGAGAGCCCAGGGTATGCCAGTAACTGTGATCTAAGGCAGCAGAGTTGCAAAGTCGATATTGGAGAGGCCAGCCTCACGCTTGATATACAGCCCCGTGAGATCCGCTCACTGACGCCTTTGAGTTACCAAGTAAGCATAGAAGGAACTAACGCTAGCCAGGTAATGATAAGCCTGCAAGGTAGCGAGATGTATATGGGTATTAACCAGACCGAACTTTCCCCAGTTACAGGTAAACCTGGCGTATTTAAAGGTCAGGGAGAATTAGCGGTCTGCACTACCGGTGAAATGAAGTGGCGATTAACGGTTTCAGCAAAAACCGAAGCCGGACAATTAAATACATGGTTTGAATTCAGAGCAAAATAATGGCAAATAACCTGACAACACTTCGCAATCTGTTACTTCTAACGCTGGCCCTATTAGGAGGAATTATCACAGCCTACCTCCTCTCGCCACGCGCTAACACTTCAACTCAGTCGATGCTGCAGACACTGGGAGGTGATTTTACCCTACAAGGCATTGACGGCGATGTATCCCTCCATGATTTCAACGGTAAAGTGGTGATGATCTATATAGGCTATACGAATTGCCCCGATGTCTGCCCAACCTCTCTGGCCATAATGTCCCAGGCAATAAAAAACATGGATACAGAGCAACAAAAACAGATTCAACCTATCTTCATCAGTGTCGACCCTGAACGAGACACTCCCGAAAGACTAGCGGAATACAGTAGTTTCTTTCACCCCTCAATTCTGGGTATCACTGGTAGTCGAGATAACATCGACACTGTCGTCAGACAGTATGGTTCGTTTTATCGAATGGTAGATATGAAGGACTCCGCAATGGGTTATGCGGTAGATCACTCATCCCGAATCTATCTGATCGACAAACAGGGAAAACTCAGTAAAACGGTGATGCATGGCACCATGCCTGATCAATTAGTTACTGAGATAGAAGCCCTGCTTTAAGCAATTTTTTTAACCTTCAAAGAACTGATACTGGAACAAATAAGGACCGTCATGAACAAAGTAATCACACTGATCGCCGCGCTTACACTGTCTGCTTCAGCTTTTGCTGAAGTTAAAGTTGACCAACCTTACGCCCGCGCTGTGCCACCAGGACAGCCAAACAGCGCTGCCTTTATGTCCCTGAAAAACAACAGTGACACAGAGATTTCACTAATATCAGCTTCCAGCTCTGTTTCCAAAGTTGCTGAACTGCACGCCCACACCAATGAAAATGGCGTTATGAAAATGCGTCAGGTTCCACAGATAACCCTGAAAGGGAATCAACAAGTTGAGCTCAAGCCCGGTGGCCTACATATCATGTTGATCGGTCTGAAGCAGAACCTGGTAAAAGGCGAAACCATCGATCTGAGACTAAATTTCAGCGACGGCAGCTCTGAA
Organism: Amphritea sp.; assembly: GCA_018067325.1. Lineage (GTDB taxonomy): Bacteria > Pseudomonadota > Gammaproteobacteria > Pseudomonadales > Balneatricaceae > Amphritea. Next base: position 316 of record JAGPUU010000359.1, on the reverse strand, counting down.
TCACTGGATATAAGCGTCAAAGACGTGATGTCGGGTATGGGTCAGATGAAAATGCACAATGGCATGCAGAAAAAAGCGCAAAATCAGTAAGTAGCTACCGTAATATGATAAAACCGGCATTCGCCGGTTTTTTTTATTTGCCTACAACCTTTTTACTTACCAACTAAAGAAAAATGCTCTGAAGTAAGCGGCTCTATTCCGTAATAACTCTGGAACGCCTTGATAAGGCTCGCTGGACGCTCAGGAACACCATTTGCAAGGTAGTTTTGTACTTGCCGGAATACACTCTTCTTAAATTCCTCACTGGCGCCGATGT
>JAGPUU010000351.1 GCA_018067325.1 Amphritea sp. | reverse complement strand
CAGGCTGCGAGTTACAACTCCTCGTTCGCTAGTGGTACCGAATTAATGAAAGCATTTCAGGCGGATCGGCCGTTACGTGAAGGTTGGGATAAAAACCGCCAGGAAAGTTCGTCGATGCGTCGAATATTAATGGGAATTCAGAGTGTTTCGCAGAACTTAACATATTCCAGCACTATGCTAATGAGTGTGCTGATGATGGGGTTAGGTGCCCGGGAAGTGTTTGTCGGTGGCTTGGACGTCGGCATGTTGATAGGCGCTAATATTCTGGCCAGCCGCGCGCTCGCGAATGTAAATCGGGTGTTACAGATGTCCGATAGTCTGAATCGGGGCAAACGGGCGCTGGAGCTGTTAGCGCAACTCGATGGTCTACCCCGTGAACGTAGTGATGGAGTAACCTTGCCAGCCTTGAAAGGTGAGCTGCAATTAGATGATTTATCGTTCGCTTATGATGGCCAGCCAACGCCGCTGTTCGAACGTTTTTCAGTACCGGTTAGTGCCGGGGGAGTCGTGGTTGTGACCGGGCCTAATGGTGCGGGTAAAACAACATTAGCACGCTTGTTAGTCGGCTTATTAGAGCCTAGTCGGGGACGGATTTTGATCGATGGCATGGACATTCGTCAGGCCCAGCCCGAATGGTGGCGGCGGCAGATTGTTTATCTGCCACAAGAACCTACTTTTTTTGATGGCACCTTAAAAGAAAATTTGTCTGTACTGCTTCCTGAGGTAACCGAAGAAACGTTATTGCAACTCTGTCGTGAGTTGGCTCTGAGTAACTATGTTGAGGGTAGTCCTGAAGGTTTAAGCCGGGTGATTAATAACGCCGGTGCATTAATTCCGGTGGGTATCAGAACACGTTTGGCATTGGTACGCGCCTTGGTCGGTAATGGCCAGTTAGTGGTGCTAGATGATCCGACTGAAGGGGTCGATGAAGAGGGCTGTGCGGCGATTGCCGCGGTTTTGAATCAACAGGTAAAAGCTGGAAAAACTATTATCGTAATGAGCAATGAACCCTTTATGATCAAAGCTGCGCAGGTGGCGATTGATTTAGGTGTGAAACCGGTGCCGCGTATCGTGATGGCGCAGAGTACTGAAGATAGTGTTGTCAGTCAGGTTGAGAAAATGGATGCTTAAGGTGGGTTGGGTCAGCCGTTTTGAGTTGTGTGTCGTTATTAATCGAAAATCCAGTCAGCGGATAGGTTCAGTATGAATGAGGTATATCGAAGTCGGATTGTGTTTCGCATTATTGCCGGTTTAATTGTGAGCTTCGTGGTTTGGGCGACGTTTTTCAAAATTGATATCGCCAGTCATTCTATCGGTGAAGTGGTTGTGGCAGGGCAGACCAAACTAGTACAGCATTTGGAAGGGGGAATCGTACGCAGTATTTTGGTTAATGAAGGCGCGCGGGTGGCCGTGGGTGATCCCTTGGTAGAGATGGAAAGTGTTGGTTCTGATGCTGAATTACATGAGATTCAGTCGGCAATCGGTGCATTAGAAATTAAGATTATTCGTTTGAAGGCCCAGATTGATAATGCCGAGCGATTGCTGGTTCCTGCTGAGCTTCGTGCGGCGTATCCTGAGCAGGCATCGGTTGCGGATCAACTGTTCCAAGCCCAGAAGAGCCGTTTACAGGGTGGGGTTGAATCACAAGAGCAACGTTTGATTCAGAAACAATCTGAAAGTAAGGAACTGCGCGCGCGGAAAAAATATCTCAAACGAAAGCTAGGCATTCTTCGGCAGCAGGTTGCGATCAATGATAAGTTGCGTGCTGATGGTATTGTTAACGAGTACGATAATTTAAATCTGCTTAAAGAGGAGCAGTCTGTACTCGGGTCGCTTAGTGAATTAGAGGCGTCTATTACTCGTTCACAGGCGGCTGAAAGTGAAGCCCGAATCGGGTTAAGTACACTATCATTTGCGGATGATGAGAAGATGCAAGCGGAGATGGAAACCGCACGTAAACAGTTGAATGAATTTCAGAGCCGAATCGGCAAGTATCAAGATAACCAACTGCGTACGATTGTGCGTTCACCTATAGATGGAACTGTACTGACACTACATGTGGTCACTCAAGGCGGAGTGGTGGCACCGGGTGGTGCAATTTTAAGCTTAGTACCTGGTGACGATGCCTTATTGATTGAAGCACGTCTGCCTGTAGGCGATGTAGGCTTGATAAAAACCGGGCAAGTTGCCCGTATCCAATTGATGTCAGCAACGGCACGTGGCTTTCAAGCAGTTAATGGCAGAGTGGTACAGATCAGTCCGGACTCGATCGTCGAGCGGGGTGAAGAGCCCTATTATCAAGTTAAAATTTCACCTGATGAGTCCTATTTTAAACTAGAGAAAAGTATATACCCTCTAGTGCCTGGAGTGATGGTTTCAGTGGCGGTGTTTACAGGTAACCGCAGTGTATTGGCATATTTTCTTGAGCCATTCACTCAAGGGATGTCAAATGCCTTTAGTGAGCCATGAAGTTCGATGTTGATTATTTTCTTGCTCTAGCTAAAAAATTGAAATAATGCGTATGTAGATAGTATTTATCACTGCGAAAGCATTGCACTATATTCGTAGTATATTTGCTGGTTATTAATTATTAACCCCTAGCGAAATATCTAAAGCAGCATGTGGTGCGTGCAGCAGAGAAGCTGAAAGAGCTTCAGGTTGAATCTGCTAAAATCACGCTTCCAGATGAATAAAGCCCGCAATAGCGGGCTTTGTTTTTTGGCAAGCTATTCAGTAGCTTAGCTTAGTTGAGTTCCTGCTCTGCCAGGTTTAGATCCAGTGTTGCCTTGAGTAGCTTATAGAGACGAATTGCAGCGTCGATCTCCTCTTTGCGATTGGTCAGACTCTCGATGTTCAACC
>JAGPUU010000346.1 GCA_018067325.1 Amphritea sp. | reverse complement strand
GACGACACTATCTCTGGTTTTAACAGCGCTGTTTTTCTGTGTCGTCGTTGGCATCCCTCTAGGCATTGTTTCCGCACGTAGCGACCGTATCGAACGCATCGTACGTCCGATTCTTGATGCCATGCAGACACTGCCTGCTTTCGTTTATCTGGTACCCGTCGTCATGCTATTCGGTATCGGTAACGTACCCGGTGTTCTGGTTACCATTATTTTCGCCCTACCGCCGCTGGTACGACTGACAAACCTGGGTATCCGTCAGGTTCCTGCTGACAAGATTGAAGCGGCTCGCGCCTTCGGCTGTACCCCTCGCCAGATGCTAATTAAGGTTCAATTACCACTAGCTACCCCGACCATTATGGCCGGTGTAAATCAGACATTGATGTTGTCACTGTCGATGGTAGTAATCGCATCCATGATCGCCGTTGGCGGTTTGGGGCAAATGGTATTACGCGGTATCGGACGCTTGGACATGGGGTTGGCGACTGTGGGCGGTGTTGGTCTAGTGCTGCTGGCAATATTCCTTGATCGCTTGACTCAAGCCATGGGCGAACGTGCTGGCGTAAGTAACACCTTACATTGGTACGAGACCGGTCCTCTAGGATTTTTGGTACGCAGCTATCGCAGCCTGCAAACTAAATAAGTATGGGCAAGTAAGGCAATTAGGTTAAGAAAAAAAGCACTTTTAACTACTCACTAAAAATAAACACAATGAGGAATTAGCGATGATGCAATCACGCTTAAAAGAACTGTCTAAGACTATTTTTAAATTGACTGCAGCGGCATCAATTACAGCCCTGACCATGACAAGTACCGTTTCTGCTGAAGCGATGCCTGGCAAAGGGGTGGAAGTCACGCCTATTTTCCCAACCATTGCTGAAGAACGCTTCCGTGGTGAGATCGCTATCGCTGGTCTTGAAGCGCTGGGCTACGAAGTAGAAGAACCTAAAGAAACAGAATACGCGACTATGATGTTAGCTCTGTCTTATGGCGATGCTGATTTCAGCGTGCATGCCTGGGAAGAACTGCATAAAACTTTTTATAAGAAGGCTGGCGGTGACGATACGCTGGTTAAAGCAGGCAACATCATTCCAGGCGTGCTGCAGGGCTATCTGATCGATAAGAAGACCGCTGATAAATACAACATCACTCAGCTGACCGACCTTAAAAAACCAGAAATCGCCAAGCTGTTTGATGCGGATAATGATGGCAAAGCAGATCTAACCGGTTGTAACCCTGGTTGGGGTTGTGAGCTAGTAATCGATCACCATATGAAAGCGTATGGACTGGAAGAAACCGTCAGCCATAACCGCGGTTCTTACTTCGCGCTTATGGCGGATACCATAACCCGCTACAACGAAGGCCAGTCAATTCTTTACTACACTTGGGTACCACAGTGGATCGCTGGTGTACTAGTTGAAAATAAAGATGTGGTCTGGCTTGAAGTGCCACATACAGACCTGCCAGATGGTAACAACGACGTTAATACTAGCTTCAATGGTAAAAACCTGGGCTTTGCTGTCGATCAGATCCAGTCAATTCTGAACAAAGAGTTTGCTGAAGAGAACCCAGCGGCGACTAAATTTTTGTCTCTGGTTCAGATCAGTGCCAGCGATGAAAGTGCTCAGAACCTGAGAATGCAAAATGGTGAAAAATCCATGAAAGACATTAAACGCCACGCACAAGAATGGATTGCAGCTCATCAAGAGAGTTATGACGGCTGGTTGGCTGCTGCTCGCGCAGTTAAGTAAGCCTAGCTGTCCTACAAGATAATTAGAGTACAAAGGCACCCTGGGGTGCCTTTTTTGTCTCTGTGTTTTCTTCTGACATATCGGAACATACGATGTCTCTATATAACTTTGTACAAAATCTACGCTTCAACGAAGTACCGCAACATACTCGTTATCTGGTCAGTACTTCATTGTTGGATATTATCGGTGTACTTGCTGGTGCCAAAAACAACCAGACCACTGACAACATCCGTAACTATGCTGCCGATCATTACGCAGCGTCGAGTATGAGCTGCCGACTGCTGTTTGATGGCCGTGAAGTTAACCCGATGGGTGCTGCCTGGGCCGGAGGCTTCAGCGCCGACAGCCTGGATGCCCATGAAGGTCATTTCACCTCTAAAGGCCACGCAGGCGCGACTGTAGTACCAGCCCTTTTAGCACTCGCTGATGCTTGTCGTGATCAGGGCCGTGAGATCAGTGGTGAGGAATTCCTGAGTGCTGTCACTGTTGCCTATGAAACAGGGCTGCGAGCCGGTGTTGCATTGATGGATACCGCAGCCGAATACCACGCTTCAGGTGCTTTTTCAGGGTTAGGCGTCGTCTGTGGTGGGGCCCGCCTGCTGGGGATGAATGAAGAGCAGTTTCTGCACGCTCTGGGTATTGCTGAATATTTTGGCCCCCGCTGTCCGATGATGCGGCTGGTCGACTTCCCCTCTATGTTGCGTGATGCCCACGGTGCCGGCGCCTATGCCGGAGTCAATGCATTGCTAATGGCGCAGGCAGGTATAACAGGAGCCCCCGCAGAAACAGTCGCTGGGGATAAGATCAGCCATTGCTGGAATGATCTCGGTTCTCGCTGGGAGATTGATGCTCAGTATTTCAAGCCCTGGCCGGTGTGCCGCTGGGCTCAGCCAGCACTGACGGCGGTCACAGCAATGATGGCGCAATATCCGAACATCACAGCCGCTAATGTTGAAGCCGTTAAGGTCGAAACTTTTCATGAATCGATGCGCCTACAGGGACACTTCCCGGCGAATGCCGACGAAGCTCAGTATGGTCTGGCATTTCCATTAGCCGCACTGATCAGTCGCGGGCAGGTCGGCCCTAACGAAGTAACCGGCGAGGCAATCCAGGCTGAAGATATTCTTCAGGTTAGTCGGTTGATTGAGATTACCGAAGCTGATGATCTGTCAGTTCGATTCCCACAGGAAATCTTGTCACGGGTCACCATCCAGCTAAAAGATGGAACAAGCCTGACCAGCCCGGTTACGCAGGCTAAAGGCGACCCTGAAACAGCGATGACCCAAGTGGAGTTCAGAGCTAAGTTCCGTTTGCTCGCGTCTGTTAATTTCAGTGAGCAGCGAATCTCAGAGATCATCAGCGCTGTCGACGACCTGGAACAAGCTAACGACTGTAGCCAGCTGTTTAATCAGTTAATGAACCCCTGACAGCCTTTTTAAGGCCTGTTTTACAGCAATATTAGTCTATTTTTTTTGAAAAATAGCACTGCCTTCAACCGCTTCGTTTTAGGCAGTGTGACTTGAAAGTGTTCAATCACCAGGCTTGCTAACTACCCAATGGGTCCGAGGTGTAAAGATGAATATCACGCAATATAAACACCATGCCGACTTTACTTCTGAGCCTGTCACTTTGCAGATGCTTGGAGCACCCAGCAAGCCATTAAGAGTGGGATTCATTCTGAATGACAACTTTTCGATGCAAGCGTTTACCGCCGCGGTCGATGCTTTAGTCACGGCCAATCTGGTTAGCTCAACTGAACTGTATTCACACCTGACCATCAGTCATACATCAAACCCGGTAACAAGTGACCTGAGTATAGAAGTATCCGCTAATATTACCCTCGATCAGATACCATTGGAGGGAGAAGACGCACTGGATATTTTAATCATCTGTGGCGGCTTCAGATCCTCACTCGATGAATACCCTCCGTTGTCAGACACACTTCGAGCAGCAGATAAACAAGGTCTGACACTCGGCGGCATTTGGAACGGTGCAATTCACCTGGCCCATGCGGGTCTACTCAATGGCTTTGGTTGTGCAGCTCATCCGGATAATCACGCGGTAATGCAGGAACACTTTAGCCAGGTAACACTGTCGGTAAATGCCCTGGTTATTGAAGATAAGCGTATAAGCTGTGCCACCCCTGCCAGCGCTCTGCAAATGATGTTAAAACTTATTGAGCAGACACAGGGTAAAGACCTTGTAACCGGCATACGAGAAATACTCAGTTGTGACCGGGTTGCTGAAAACGGCGAGCTCATACTTTTTCAGCCAGGGGACAATCCTGCGTTTCCCAAAGCACTGCGTAACTTGTTAGAACTGATGCGGTCTAATTTTGAGGAGCCTCTGCACTTGGATGAACTGGCCGCTTTTGTCTCTATGTCCCGTCGACAGATAGAACGTATGTTTCAGACATACTTAGACTCTACTCCGTGTCGCTATTACCTTGAATTACGAATAACCTATGCCCGGCGCTTATTACAGCAAAGCAATGATTCAATTATTAATATTTCAGTGGCCTGCGGCTTTCTGAGTACCAGTCATTTTTGCCACTGTTTTAAGAAATTCTTTGGCGTTTCTCCCAGTGAATCCCGACAACAGTCCAATAGCTGAACCCATACAATAAAAACTCAATCGCTGTACAGAAAGCCAAGATAAAATCATATGACTCAGATTCCAACAGATCATCTAACAGAGAAAAAAGTTGTGCAGGTTAGCTTTATCTTGCTGCCCGGCTTTGCCCTGACTTCCTTCGCCCTGGCGATTGAGGCACTCAGTGTGGCAAACCTGCTTAACGGCTCTGAGATCTATCAGTATCAAATCTGTCAGGCCGAACCAGTTGATACCGGCAACTCAATTAAAAGCTCTAATAACGTTCCAATAGAAACCCGTGGCAACATAGTTTCCTGCCAACATAGTGATCTTGTTTTCGTCTGTGGTTACCGGAATGTTGCTGATTACAATAATCCGCAGCTTTTTACTCTATTACGCAATATTACCCGTCGCAAAGGTCGGATTGCAGCCTTGAGCTGTGGTAGTTTCATTCTGGCTAAAGCCGGTCTATTGCAAGACAAAAGCTGCACTCTGGTACCTGAGTATTGCAGTACCTTTGCCGAACTGTATCCGAATATCACCTTGCAAGAAAACCTCTATACCGTAACCGAAAACCTGCTAACCAGTGCTGGCGGTACCGCTACATTGGATATGCTGCTTTACCTGATAGGTCAGGATCACGGCCGGGACTTTGCCCACCATGTTTCCCAGCAGTTCCTGCAGGAACGGATCCGTAGCAGCGAAGAGATACAAACCACTCGCCGCTACCTGACCCTGCGTATGAAGTCCGCCTGTCTGGGAGCCGCCGTCGAACTGATGGAAAAGCATATTAGTGCCCCCTATCCTATTTCCATCCTTGCCAACAGAATAGGCACCACACAACGCAACCTGGAAACCGCTTTTCAGAAATACGAACAGACCAGTCCGGGACGCTATTACCTTCGTCTACGCCTGCAACATGCCCGGAAGATGATCGAAGAAACTCACCTGGGTATCGCGAACATTGCCCAGGCGACAGGCTTCAGTTCACAAAGCCATTTTAGTAAATGTTTCCGTGAACAGTTTAACCATCGCCCCTCCGAACTACGCCGGGCAAATTCATCGTTTAAGTAACACTGTTCTTCGCTTTTGTTATATATGTGCAACCACCCCTTCAGCGACACTGAACACATATAAAAACAACAATTCGAAGGTATTAAACAGTGTCTATCGCTTCCGCTAACCAGCTTGATTGTCGCCTTGAAAGTAAACTAACCTCATTCAATGAAATTCCAATTATTGACGTTGCTGCATTAATCGACGGCAGTAATCCAATGAAGGTGGCGGCGGAGATCGGCGATGTTTGTGAAAATGTCGGTTTTCTCTATATAAAAAATCACGGTGTCGATAAACAGCTGATCAAAGACGCTTATGCTCAGGCCGAAGCTTTTTTTAATCTGCCGCTGGAACAGAAGCAACAACTCAATATCATTAATTCCGGACAGACACTGCGCGGCTATATTCCGATGTACGGTGAAAATGTAGATCCGGAAAATACCCGTGATTTTAAAGAGTGTTTCGATTTTGGTCTTAATGAAACAACTGTTTCCCCTTTCTTCGGCCCGAACCAGATGCCTGAAAGCCCATCGGATTTTAAAGCAACTTTCGAGCAATATCATGATGCGATGATGACATTGTCCCGCAAGCTGATCAGCGCCATCGCTCTTAGCCTGGGGTTACCCGCGGACTACTTTAAGAAGTTACAGCAAAAGCCGATCACTATTCAGCGCCTGCTACATTACCCTCCGCAGGAGGGTAATATCACACTGGAAGAGATAGGTATCGGTGCGCACACCGACTATGGTTTTCTGACCATCCTGTCCCAGGACTCCGTCGGCGGCCTGCAAGTACAGAACCGAGACGGGGAATGGGTCAGCGCACCACCGGTAGAAGATACTTTTATCGTCAATATCGGTGACCTGGTACAGACATTCACCAACGACCGTTACATTTCAACTGTACACAGAGTGATAAATACCAGTGGCAAAAAACGTTACTCAGTTCCCTTCTTTATTGATCTTGATTTCAATGCTGAGGTCAGCGTAGTGCCTACCTGTCAGGATATCGATAACCCACCAAAATATGAGTCTTACACCTGCGGTCAGCATAAATATAAGCGCTTCGTCGACAGCTATGCGCACCTGACTAATTAAGTAGGTGCACCAAACTCGTGAATAAAACATTGGGCTGATTAGACAGTAATATAACGCTAATAACTACAGACTAGCGTTTTACTGACTCCGAAGAAGAGAACCGGTGTGAACTTGTTTCACTACCGGTTTTCTATCGATAGTTGTTATACCAAGATGAAAACAGACCTCACCCCGCCCGGTATAACAAACCGATCGGGGATATTGCACTTCTGGCTGCTGCAAAGCTCTTTAACCAAAGCTGATCAGAGCCTTTTCATCGTCTCCTATACCGGGCTCAATACCTAGCCCTGGTCCTGCGGGTAAGCTCAGTTGGCCCTGCTCAATTGATATCCCATTATCCTGATCATAGTGACCATCTATATAGGGGGCAGCAATCCACACACCATCGCATAAGTTCGGCTGCATTGTTGCACCCAGCTGCAGACAGGCGGATGCAACCAGATCACCACCCCAGCTATCATCCGAGGTCATTGGCAAGCCCGCCGACGCACACACATCACGGATGGTGCGCATCTGGCTAATACCACCTACCCGACTCTGTTTCATGCCGAAACCGTCCGCGGCATTATCACTGATAGCCCTCAGCAGCGTATTCAGGTCTTCGATCACTTCGTCCAGGTAGAGCGGATGATTGATATGCTGTCGTACAGCCAAACATTGCTCGTAAGTCTGGCAAGGTTGTTCCAAGACAAAACGCTGCTCCCGGCAGGCATGGGAAAGCTGAATGGCATCCCGCGGTAACAAACCACGATTAGCATCAACCGCCAGCACTGTCCCATTTCCCAACACCTCAGACACTTTACGTACCGTGGCGATATCTTCTTCCAGCTCCCGTCCACCAACTTTAAGTTGCAAACGTCGAAAGCCCTGTGCCTGCTTCTGTCGCGCGATCTCGACAGCCTTTTCAGGTGAAGTCAGACCGATGGCATAATAAGAGGGTACCTGTTCCCTAACTGCCCCACCCAGCAGATCACAAATCCTTGCCCCGTAAACTTTACCGGCAATATCCCAAAGCGCCATATCGATCGCAGATTTTGCATAAAGACTACCGCACAGGGCCTGATTCATTACGTCATAAGCACGATCAATTAAAAGCGGGTTTAGGCCAATCAGATAGGGGCAGATTTCCTCCAGAGCCGCCCTGCCCCCCAGCATATGCTGGGGCTGATAAGCTGATCCCAGCGGACAGAACTCGCCAAAACCGGTGACGCCGGTATCGGTTGTGATCCTGACCAAGGTTGAATCAAGACTGGTAAGCTCTTGCAGAGCCATACGATAAGGCTCTCCATTAATGGGCAACGGCCGGTGGAACATTGAAATTTCAACAATTCTCATATTACTTGTCCTCCGGTGACAGCAATATCAACTTACCGATAAATTGCTTCGCCATAAATACCTGTTGTGCTTCACCGATCTCGCACAGAGGAAACACTTGTGACACTAACGGTTTAATCTCTCCCCGTTCGATATAGCCGATCAGGTTTTCAAAAATGTGGCGAGGTTGATAGGTACAGCCGAAAAAACTCAGATCTTTCAGGTACAGAGTCCGAACATCCATCTCGACCAACGGACCACCAATAGCACCGGCAACGGTATAGCGACCACCACGACATAACAGATCCGGCAGCTGCGGCCACTGTTCCCCGGCGACCAGATCGATAACCACATCCACGGCATCAGATCCCAGCTCCGATAGTAGATTGCTACCCCGTGGGATAACCCTGTCTGCCCCCAATTCGCTAATCTGTTGCATCTTGCTTTCACCACAGACTGCGATAATGTTAGCACCCCGTCGTTTCACCAACTGAATAGCGGCTGATCCCACACCCCCTGATGCCCCCGTAATCAGAACCGTTTCTCCGGCCTGAACATTAACACGATCGATCATATTCTCAGCGGTAGAATATGCGCAGGGAAATGAAGCCAACTGCGCATCAGTAAGATCACTCTCAACTCTCAGTGCCTCGTTACTACGGGCGACCGTGTATTGGGCAAAGCCACCATCGCATTCTGAGCCGTAGGTGCTGCAGTCGTATTTTCTTGTTTTGACGAAAGACTCCTGCAAAGGCCTAACCAATACTCGCTCTCCCACCCGGTCAGCGCTGACATTTTCACCTACAGCAACGATCTCACCGCAGCAGTCTGCGCCCTGAATACGGGGTAACTGCAATGGCGCTCCCGACCAGCTAGCATCGTCATCGACCTTTGAACCAAAGCCACCTGTTGCACCGGCATTCGTGTCTTCTGTCACTTTCTTGGAATACCAACCGATCCGGGTATTGATATCAGTATTATTAACCGCACTGGCGCCAACCCGGATTAATACCTCATCTTCTTTTGGCTCAGGCACCGGCAGATCAGTTTTATACTGCAGCATTTCCAGGCCACCATGACCGGTAAGAATCACCCCTGACATTTGCTTTAGTGTTTCAGAAACAGACATACGACGCTCCATAGCTTGGAAGGGAATTCCCCGACAATTTATCCCGGTTATCTGATAGTAGTTTAAAGACAGCAACCGGGTACTTGCCTGTTAGATTAAAAAAAGCGCATACTTCAGGCAAACGAATATTAATTAATCATCGATTCAGTTTTTCTAAATCGAATCGTAGTATTCACGGAGCCCGTTTTGGAACAAATACTCGACCTTGAACTGCTACGCACCTTTGTCATGGTAGCCCGTACCGGAGAGCTAAAAAAAGCTGCACTGAAAGTATATCGCTCCCAGGGAGCGGTGAGCATGCAAATCAAAAGACTGGAAGAGCTCACCGGTAACTGTCTGCTTGAGCGGAGCAATCGAGGCATCCGTCTGACTGAAGCGGGCCAAACCCTGCTCAGTTACAGTGAACAGCTACTAAAACTCAGCAGTGCAGCCCTGGCTGCACTCCGTGATACAGACCTGGCTGGAAAACTCAGCTTTGGAATACCGACCGATTATGCCCAAAATTTCCTGAGTTTTTTTATGCCGGTACTCGCTGCGGAGCTACCTAACCTCGAAGCCCGAATTATCTGTGATCGCAGTCGCAACCTTAGGAAACTGATCTCTGCCGGAGAATTGGATATTGCCATTGTTGCAGGAGAATCTGAACCTTCTGATGAGACTCTGCTCTGGAGCGAAAGGTTATTCTGGGTGGCACCCAACAGTGCCAGGCTAGAAGAACAATCACCGCTGCCCATAGCTATGTATGAAGATAACTGCATTGTGCGAGATCTTTGTCTGGCACAACTGAAAGAATCAGGCCAACCCTATCGGATAGTGTTTGGTAGCCCGGTATTAGACAATGTCGCCACCGCCGTAGAAGAAGGCTTTGCCATATCCCTGTTGCCAGAATCACTCTTACTCAGTAATAAGACACGAACTTTGCCTGCCAATATACTGCACAGCAATCTGGTCATGCGCATGAACATGATCAGCTCACCCGGGATTGATTCGCCGATCCTGGCCAGGGTTTCAGAATGTTTGCGACATGCATCTGCAAGCCAGCAGAAAACAGCCGCTGATGCTGTCAGTCATATCCGCAATCAATCAGATCAAAAACAAGTTTCACTGTAAATGATCAACTGATTGCATCACTGTTCAGCCCTCCTCTTTCTTCGCCCCTTTATCCTGACGTTGGATAAAGGATTTACGGTCTATGCCCCGGTGCCGGGCAAGCATTTTCTGCACTCGCTCAGTATCGAGCGGATCGTTACCCTGCAGGTAAAGTTCAATATGTTCCAGCTGATCATTACCCCAGAACAATTCATCATCAATGATAAATGTCGGCACACCAAACACATCACGGCTGATGGCCGTTTCAGTTTCCTGTTGCAGCCTGGCTTTAATGTCTGGTGTTTCGATAGAGGCCATCAGCGCTGCGCTGTCCAGCTGCAGGTTATCCAGAATACCAGCCAGTGTATTCCGGCATGCAAGATCAGCTCCTTTTGACCAGCCCGCCTCAAAAATAGCGCTAATGACGCGGTGCTGTTCTGTTCCACTCACCTCGGGCAATGATAAACGCAAAGCCGGTAACGGGTTATAGGGATGACAGGCCGGTGGATTAAATTCAAAATCGTGCAATTTGGCGTAACGATCACAGTATTTATATAGCGCAGTTTTCTTCGGCCGGACTTCAGCCGGGCCCAGCTGCCCCCAGTGATCTAACAGTTTACCAAACACCACTGGATGGGCATTCAGGACAATATCATAGCGCCCGCAGAGTTCATGAATTTTACGCCAGCTGAAATAGGCATAAGGCGAGATATAATCAAAGTAGAAATCCAGACTTCGAGCAGACATATGTATTCCTCAGTATCAAACAGGCTGTTTGCAGTCTGACACTGAGGTGATCTGTTTGTCTATTATGAAAAGGCCTTTATTCGCCCAGTTTTTCCTGTAAATCAGCAATGATTTTTTCTAGTTCGCTGACGCGGTGCTCCAATGCTGCAATCGCATCATTACTGGCACTGGCACGCACGGCAGGCGGGCTATACTCTGACGGATCAGCCGCTTCCACTTCGCCGCTAAAGAGATGAGCATAACGAGATTCCCGCTTACCGGGCTCCCGGGGCATACGCACCACCAGCGGAAACTCTTCCCGTTCACTCATTTTCTGTAGCGTTGCTTCTGTCTCATGGACATCACTAAAACTGCACAAACGATTGGTACGACTGCGCAGCTCTCCAGGGGTCTGCGGGCCGCGCAGAAACAGAGTGCAGATGATTGCCAGTTCCTGCGCGCTAAGCTTCAGTTCAGAAAATTCAGTATTACAAAAACGATGTTTAAACTTTGGCACCCGGCTACCAAAACTACCCTCTTGGCGAATCATGTGCTTCTTATTCAGCTCATCGATAACATCCTGCACATCCGTATCAGAAAGACTCATGACCGGCTCTCGGTTACTCTTCTGATTGCAGGCTGTCGTCAGTGAGTTAAGGGTTAACGGGTATTGATCCGGAGTTGTGACCTCTTTTTCTATAAGACAAGCAATCACACGTGTTTGTAAAAGACTCAGATCCATATCCATGCTCTACCCCTATAAAAAATAATTAACGCTTTCATAAGGTTACTCTATTTTTGAGAAATGGCACCTTAATTCAATCGAGAAATGACAACTTTAAATACTTCCAAGGAAGCATAGTTATATTTACAGATAGTTCCTAAACTGATGCAATCATTCGCACAGATGAGATGAAGAGATGGACGTTTACAACGCTCAGATTGAGGGTTTATTTATCGGTCAGCTAGCGACAATCGGCCCTGATAAAACCGCAACAGGGATCTATAAAACTCTCTCCCAGCAACGCCATGAAGTCACAGAAATCGGACTCAGCGGTGATATACAGGTAGATAAACGGGTACACGGGGGGTCGGAAAAAGCGATCTACCATTATCCTGCCGACCATTACGCCATATTTAAACAAGCCCTGCCCCACTTAAGCGATAGCTTCGAGCCGGGATCAATCGGTGAAAACATATCTACCCATGGGTTATTAGATACTGAGGTACATATTGGCGACACCTTTCGCCTGGGAAGCGCCGTAGTCCAGGTATCACAACCGCGCCGTCCCTGTTGGAAAATCAACCAGAAATACGGTAACGCCCACATAGCCCCCTTTATAATGTCGGAAGCGATCTCCGGGTGGTATTACCGGGTATTGGAGACTGGCCAGCTGAAAGTGGGTGACTCGATTGAGTTTTTAGAACGGCTGGATGATAGCGTTTCAGTTGCGCAGATATGGCAGGTTTTTATGGACCGACTCGAAAGAAAAGCCGGTAGAGAGCCTATACCTAAAATCCCAGGGCTGTCAGATGAATGGCGTTTTGAATAGCCTTACTGCCCAAATTGGAATCTGAATTACTGGTGGTTTACCCCACCATAGATCGCATACTCATGACCACTCAAATAAGCCCAGAATCGATCACCATAAGAAAAGTGCCACCACTCTTGCAAGTAATTTACGAAACCTGCGCTGGTCATCACATCAACCAGCAACTGGCGATTTGCTATCACGGTCTCGCTGATCCCGGATGCATGGGTAAGACAAAGATCGGGGTCTGTTTCAGTCCACTGGTAAATATCCATACCGAAATCCAGCATCTGGCCACACTCATCAACCAGAAACAGATCAACGGCCGCGCCAGTGTTATGCGGAGGAATATTCAGCGTTCCATCGGGATAAGCTGGCGCTGAGACCATTCGGGTAGTTTCCTCAAACAACTCTGATTCAGGCAACGCTGGCTGGCGTTCACGTACTCTGGCAAGTTCGTCAGCAAACAACATGCCCTGAACTTTCAGGCTACGATAACCCTCATAGAGCCTCAGAGTTATACCCTTCGGCAACAGTGACTGAGCATGCAGTAACCGCTCATAAACGCCCTGCCGAATGAAAGTGTAATCACTCTCGGTTTCTGGACATTCCGGTGGCGGGCCATATTCCAGCCCACCCAAAACCTGGATATTAACAAGCGGTTCACCGCATTCACGCACGGGAATAGCGAGTACTTCTGAAGAGGATGGGGTCAGTCGGTGCATCAGGCTCTCGATCAGTCGATTCTTATAGTGAAGTATAACGGCTGAAATAGAGTAATGTGCAGGAGAAAATAATTTGAATATGCAAATGAAGTGGTACTGATAACCAGATTAGCTAAGTTATGGATCAGCAATGAAAAAACGAAGTCCCCCCCGGGCTTCGTATTAAAAGTAACAAACGGTTAACTGGCTGCAAGCAGCTGAATATTAACAGCGTGAACGCCTACCTCTTTTGGTGCGGCTTCAAACTGTACTTCCTGACCCGTTTTAAGACTTTTATACCCTTCGCTAACAATGGCTGAATAGTGAACAAACAGGTCTTCACTGAAATCTGGAGACACTATAAACCCAAACCCTTTCGCATTGTTAAACCACTTAACGGTACCCGTGTGCATGCTCAACTCCTTAAAGATCAATAACAGTCAGTCGTCAGAGCATTTCAAAATCCATTTCGATCAAAACTACTCTCTATGACTATTTTCAGAAATCGAAGCAGAAGGGTATATAAGAAAAATTCCTATAATCACACCACAGCCCAATAAAATGCGACACAGGTCAAAAACATAAGCAATTATGCGGCTATATATGAACTTATTAACGCTCAGAGCAGCCCTATTGACCCTATTCCAGATCAGAATATTTCAATAATGAAACCGCATCTCTTCTGTATCACCGGGCTAGCGATAAAACTCCTCTCTGTTTTCTCAACTAGACTGATATATGACCAGATAACGGTATTGAAGATGAAATTTTCGCTCTACAAAAGCACCCATATGCTGACCGCCATCCTGGTTGCCGTGATGTTGACCGTTATCATTACGACTATTCAGCAGCTCTATGAAACCGCTTTTCAACAAGCATCCGATCAACTGACAGAAACAGTAAGAAGCCAGGCCCGATTAATCGAATCAACAGCGTCTAATACCCTGAAGAATAAAACCTTACCCTATACAGCTGAAACAGAAGCTATAGCCCTCGCCCTTATTCGACAGACCTATAAAAATCACAGAGGGTTCGGACAAACCGGTGAATTTGCCTTAGCTAAGAAAACTAAAGATAAACTTCAGTTTCTTCTCGGGCATCAACATACCAGCTCAGACAAAAACACAGACCTAACAACGTTAGATCTGACTAACGATTTTGCTATTCCTATGCAACGCGCTCTTGCCGGAGAATCCGGTACCATGGTAACCGTAGACTACCGGGGTGTGGAGATACTCGCTGCCTACCAACCGGTTAGATTGCTCAACTATGGCATAGTCGCAAAAGTCGATCTTTCAGAATTTCGTAAACCTTTTATCAGAACATCGGTTATCAGCATCGCTATCGGTGTCATTTTGATTTTCATTGGAGCGATCGGCTTCCACCTAATCACGACTCCCCTTCTTAACCGGATTCACAAAAGTGAATACCGGATGCGCTTGCTGCTTAATTCCACAGCTGAAGGAGTATTCGGAATTGATTTTTCTGGCCGCTGTACCTTTGTTAACTCAACTTGTCTGAAGCTATTAGGCTACGCTGATGAAAATTTGCTATTGGGAAAATCGCTGACTGAGATTCTCCAGCGATCAGAACTCACAAAAGGTGATTTAGATTACCCCCTTCCCTTGGATATTCTGAAAGATTT
>JAGPUU010000344.1 GCA_018067325.1 Amphritea sp. | reverse complement strand
TATGAAAATAAACCACTCTTTATACACTAGGGAAGTATGCGAATAACTCCAAAGTATTTTCAGTGGATTTTTCAATGGGGGAAAAATGCGAAATATTCTGATTCTTGTCATATTGGCCGTAGTGAGTTTTGGCGGTTATCTCTTTTTAAACCAACAGCAACCCACACAATCAGTAAGCAACCCGGAACCTCAGCAGGACGAATTGTCGCGGATGGCGGCAGAGCGGCATATTGAAAACCTGACCTCAGAACCAGAGCAAGTAATTGAGATCGGTCGGGCAAATAACTTTGTCACCCAGGACCAACTCCTACAGCTACCGGCGGGTAAAGCCACAGCCGAAGCGGGTCTTGAAGCGATCAAATCCGATACCGCAACAACCTTTGGTATTCAGCTGGAACAGATAGGCAACCCCAGCCAACCTCAGAATAAAATAATATCCATTACCCAACTTCCAGCAGCCGACCAGATCAGGCTTCAGGAGCTATTGAATAACCCGGATAATGCGGCAGGCACCCTGTTTTACATTCACGGTGTCAGCAATTCTGATAAACAGGGGCTCTGGGGAATAATCCAAAGCGGGCTTATCGACACCTTTGCCCGCGGCATTCAATTAAATAGCCAACAGATCCGTACCGACATCCCGCAAGTTGCGGACGAAAGACTCGCCAACAGTACCAGCTCATTCCTAGGATCTGTACTAGATGAAAAAGTTAAAGACACCTATGTATATAACTATGCAAAAGGTGTTCTTGGCCAAAACCCTAACCTGATTAACCCAGGCCAGGAATTAATAATCGTATCCTTCACAGAGGATGAGTTGATAAATATCTACAACCATTTTAGTAATCAATAACAAAAGCGGGAGTTAACATGATTGATCTCTACACTTGGGGAACGCCCAACGGACGTAAGATTTCTATCATGCTGGAAGCAACAGGTTTACCTTATATGGTGCACCCGATAGATATTGTGAAGGGCGACCAGCATGAAGCGGAATTCCTGGCTATCAGCCCTAATAACAAAATTCCTGCCATTATCGATGATGAAGGCCCAGATGGAGAAAGCGTGAAGCTCTTTGAGAGCGGGGCCATTCTTCTCTATCTCGCAGAAAAGACTGGGGATTTTATCCCCATCGATCCAATCAAACGCTTAGAGTGTTTGCAATGGCTGATGTGGCAAATGGGCGGCTTTGGCCCGATGCTGGGCCAGGCTCATCACTTCAACCGTTTTGCAAAAGAAACCATTCCCTATGCCATTAAGCGTTACAGTGATGAAACCCGGCGACTTTGGGGAGTGTTAGATAAGCAACTGAATAGCCAGTCCTTTATTATCGATCAGGAACTCAGCATAGCTGATTTTGCTATATACCCCTGGGCCCGGCGTTATGAATGGCAGGAAGTCCAACTGGATGAATTCCCCCATGTAAAAGCCTGGATGGAGAGGATGAGTAACATCGAGTTTGTTCAGCGAGGCATGGCGGTCCCTTGAAAATCCTGCGTAATCCTCCGTCAACACTCCAGGCCAAACCGGCGAAGTTGTCGGGGTAAGAACTCATCAAGGTTTTTTAGATCTTCCTGCTGTAACTCAAGCACGTCGAGGTTGTTGTCCTGATATACAGATATCTTGCGCATCTTATCTTTCAGGTAGCCGGGATCATTCTCACTGCCCCAGAACTCTATAAACAAGCTAATCTGAGGTAGATAAAAATCAGCTCTGACTTCATCCCTGACAGGTAAAACTTTATGGCAGGCATGTGGAATACCCGCCAGGTATAACCAATTATCAATCATCACCTCTGCTTCAGAACGTAGCAGGTGACCATCCATTGAACTACACCCCATGCGATTTTCTACTTCAGCCAAATGCGGCGCAAACTGCTTCAGGCTTCGTTTTAACACGGCGCTATCCGTCAGCGTTTTAGGCCAGACGACATAAGGTATCGCCGTATTCGGATCTTCTTTCTGAAGCCCTCCCTGCTCCTGCCCGGCCGGGGTAACCTGCCAGCCTTTTAACCAGGATTTTATCCACCCGAGTTCTGCCAGTAAGGTATTAATACGCCTCGCTTCAAGCCCTGTTTTCAGCCCCAGCCCTTTAGCGCTGGTGAAACGATCTTCTGGATTGACCAGTGCCCGATGCTCTTTTACTGTTTCTGGCCAGACGATATAACGCCCATAACGTTCGCTATCCCGGTAACTCCCCTGTTCAAACCCACCTTTAGTTGTTAAAAACCACTGTTCTTCTTCTCGCCTAATCCAGCCAAGCGCCTCCAGCTCAGAAAACATCTGACGGCTGGTCTTGCCTAGCTTCTTTGCTAGAGCTGAGGTTGAGATTTTTTTTAGCTCTTTAGCCATTGACTCTATTCCGTTATATGGTCATCTTCGTCGCTACAGTTGATACTGTGACAAATATCATTAAGGGTCAAAAAGAATTTACTCGGGGATCAAAATGAAACCGTTATCCAGAAGACAGCTGCTAGTTGCGACAGTTTATAGCGCCATTCTGCCTGCCCCCCAGATTCTGTCTGCTGGAACGATCAATAAACAAGCGTCTAATCATCCGCAAGAAATATTGACCGCTATGGTTGATATGATACTTCCAGCTGACCAATACTCACTGGCCGCCAGTCAGTTGGGTGTGAATAAAGCTCTGTGGCAGCTTGCTCAAAAGAATTTGAATTTGAAAAAACTATTTATCCGAGGTTGCCGATGGCTCGACACAGAATCATTTGGGAATTTTATCACACTGCCGGACAATCAAAAGATTGAATTACTGCGCTGGATGGACGAGAGAGCATCACCTAAGAGGCTACCTGGGCTTTTTTTCAGGCAAGTACGCTATCACTCTGTAGGCTTCTATTACGCAACAGAACAGGCTCAAAAAGAGTTAGGGCTACATCAGCCCCCTCAACCAATGGGTTACCCTGAAATAGGCCTGCGTGATAACTAAGTGGATAAGACAAGCACTATGTACGATGTAATTATTGTTGGATCAGGCGCCGGAGGAAGTGCTGCTGCTTACGGATTGACTCAGGCAGGACACAAGGTACTGCTGCTTGAAGCGGGCCCACGTTTTAACCCAGCTACTGATTATCCACTGACCAACAGCGACTGGGAGCTCTCGTTATTTCCAGAAAAACCGGGAAGCCGGGGAAAATATACCTTTGCGCCGATGCAAAAGCTTGAATCTCGCTGGCAACACCTTCGCTCAAAAAACAGCCTT
>JAGPUU010000336.1 GCA_018067325.1 Amphritea sp. | reverse complement strand
TTACATTAGCGATTATGAATAATTTTCATGTGTTTTTAAGGCTTTTAGGGGGAGCTTGACGTTTTTCTTCGTATAAAAAATTGGATTCGTTCTGAAAAGCCTCAATGTACTTAACTGAATACAAAAATAGACTTCTCCTAAGAAAACGCGGAGACCACAGTAAAAAAGATCGAAAATCATTATGGTCTGAAATTTGTAACCGCATCTTTCTTGGTGCTGGGTGCTGTATAGGTGATGCCTGTAGAAGCGGCTACAACTTTGCGTATAGCCAATTATCATGCAGCTGAGTTGTATGCGCTTGAAGTATTGTGGCAACTCAGACGATCTGTAAGGTGCGGGTGTAGACCTGAGAATTAAAATATGTCGAGCAGGGCAGCAGGGTTCTGGACTTACCTTAAGGGCTTATCCTAAGGACTTAACATAAGGGTTAGCGTAAGTTCATACTGAAGCGATATATGCTCAGGCCTGACGCGGATTAGGACTGTGCCACGATAATGTTATTGACGCTTCGCAGGGTTCTAGCCATTTCCCGGGCCAGGTTCATCATCAGAATACCGAATTCAAGGGGGTGCTGTTGATGAAAATCGTGATAAACCTGACTGTTAATTTCCAGTGAGGTTGTTTTCTTGGCCGCTTCAGCCCGGCCTGCTCTGTCATGCAAAGCGATCAGACTGACAAAGCCTATCTGTTCACCCTGCATGAAATCCCGAATATAGGCATAACGCCCATCGTGATACTTATAGTATTTTACCTGCCCGATCAGGATTACGTGGAAACTGTCACCCGGCTGAAGTCGGTCAAATAACAGCTCACCCTGGTTATATTCCCGCAGTTCACCCTGTTCGAGTAACCAGTTAATGGCGGTTTCTGGTAGCGCGCCAAATATAGATGCATCCGTAAATGAGTGCAGGCTATGCTGGCTTAGCAACTGCTGACGGGTGATTGTTTTCATCAGTGGATTCCGTTACAGATATATATACAGTTTAGCTCTAAGTTGGCGATGAGATCTATAATAAAAGCGTTATTTAGATCTTCCAGTTTTGGGCAAGTTTTACGGTTTCGTCCATTGCCTGGTGTAGTTTACTGAGGAAATGCTGCTGTGCGGTTTCACTGTTATCAGCCTGTTGTTCGAGTTGGCGCAGTAGGTGGCTGGCCTGAGTAAAGCCCATAGTATCGCAGGCTCCCGCTAATTTGTGCGCCTGCTGCGAAATCTCATAATCATCCTCTGCCTGGATGCTTTGCTGTAAAGTTGGCCAGAGTTCATTATAAACTTTACAGAAACCCTGCATCAGTGTGGCAAGTTTTTCTGACCCTAACATCTGTTGATGAACCTGGATCACAGCCTGATCCAGTAGGGGGTGCTGCGTGTCACCTGGTACTGTTGGTAGATCGGGCTGGGCCATACTATAAACGCCGGAAATCGCTTGTAACAGTTGTTCTTTATGCACGGGTTTGGCTATTACACTGCTGATGCCCGCTTCAAGATAACTGTGGATATCTTCCGGTCTTACGCTGGCCGTTAAGGCGACTATGCGAGTGTTGTAATTAATGCAGTCAGGATCGTTGTTAAGTCGTGCGCTGACTTCCAATCCGCTTAATCCCGGTAGGTGCATATCCATCAGAATGAGGTCAAACTGTTGGTTCCGGCCCAGCTCCAGCGCTTTGATGCCATCGCCGGCAATAGTGACCTGGTGATGGTGCTCTTCCAATAATCCCAGTACGACCTGTTGATTAATTTCGACATCTTCGACTAGCAGGATCCGTTGACATCTGTTGTGCACTGGAGAAGGTTCGACTTTGTCTGACGCTGGAGCAGGGTCTGCTAGAGGCAGGGTTAATTCAAGCCAGAAGGTGCTGCCATTGCCGGAACTGCTGGTTACACCGATCTGGCCTCCCAGGTGCTCTGCCAACTCTTTACAGATAGCCAATCCCAGACCGGTACCGCCGAAACGGCGGGTAATGGTTTCATCTGCCTGGGTGAATCGGTCAAAAATATGTTGCTGTAATTCTGTGGCAATACCAATACCTGAGTCGCGGATACTAAATCTGAGACTTTGTTTGCCTGGCGCCTGAGTCAGTAGTTCTACTGCCAGAGTCACATCGCCATGGTCGGTGAATTTAATGGCATTGCTTAACAGGTTAGTGATGATCTGGCGTAGGCTGCTTTCTTCCGTATGAAACAGATCAGCGACGTCATCAGCGTATTGTAGTTGTAGGTTGAGCTGTTTGCGGTTAGCTTCTGGCGTTAATAGAGCCGTGAGGTTATGGAGTAAATTCTTAAGCGAAAAGCGGGTAGGGCTAATGCTGTAGGCACCTTCAACCAGTCGGCCATACTCGAGTACGTTATTGAAGGTTTCCAACAGCGCATTTGTTGCATCGTGTAGCACCTGGATATGCTGCCGCTGACGATTATCCAGTTGTGAGCTTTCTAACAGTTGAATCATCCCCAACATACCGTTCATGGGGGTACGGATCTCGTGGCTCATGGTAGAGAGGAAGCGGGATTTAGCATTACTGGCTTCTTCCGCCGCATCTTTAGCCTGCAACAGACTGGCGGTGCGACGTTCCACCATCGTTTGCAGCTGATCTCTGTTATAGCGTAATTCTTCCTGTTCCTGCTCCCGGCGACTGATTTCTTGACGAATTGACTGGCGCATATCATTCAGGGCGGTGACCAGTTGATCCAGTTCATCACTGCTTTTAGGCGGTTGACGGTTCAGGGTCAGGCTATGTTCCAGTTGTCCGGCACCGATGTCTCGACTGTAGTTGGCCATCGCTTCCAGATGACGAGTGATCTGGCGGTGAAAGATGATCAGTATGACCAGTACGATTAGCACAACCAGCAGTGTTTGGGTGAGCAGAATGCTAAAACCCCGGCTCCAGATACGTTTATAGACTGGTTTCAGGTCGAAGCTGACTTCAAGCTGTCCCAGTTTCCGTTGCTGTTCCGGCGTCCTGTGAATCAGATCAAAGCTCTGGGTCTGAAGAGGACTATCTGGAGAGGCGTTTAGCTGACCTTCAACAGCAGACTCACCGGTATCGGTATTTTTAAGTACTAAATAGCTGACATCCGGCAGGTTATGAATCCCTTTGAGTTGCAGTGCGATCTGAGCCTGATCTACATCCCAAAGGCTTTTGGCCAGACTGGCAAGGTAACTACTGCGAATTAGCTGTACCTGTTGGTCAATCGCCCGGAACTCACGGCGGTAATCCAAGGTTAGCTGCAGGGCGGTGGAAAACAGGATGAACAGAAAACTACAGCTACAGACATATAGCATAATGCGGTATCCCAGCGGGTGTTCACTGGAGTAACGGGTGATTTTCTGCAGTAGGCCTTTGGGCTGAATCATTGACGAGGCTCCGCAGACGTCTGGTCGAGATACAGCAGGCTGTACTGATTAGTTAATCTGTTGATAGTGCCGTTCTGATGCATCTCTTGCAGGCGACGATTGATAAACGGCAGGTGCTGTTGTAAACCGCTATTTTTTCCAACCGCAAGAAAGTAAAACTCAGTACTGACCCTGTAATCCAGCGGCATTACTTGCTCATGAAAGCCTAGCTTTCGACTTTGCAGGCGACCACTGAGTAAACCGATCGGCATAAAATCGATTTTTTGGTGAGCCAGCTTTTCAAAGTTTTGCCGGTTACGTGAAACGTACTCAATACGAGTGTTATGTAACAGAAACTGATCCAGGTTTTCGCCAAAGCTGTCTCCCAATAGTAAACCGGCGACTTTGCCCTGCAGGTCATCCAGCGTTTTAAAAGGGAGGGGGGCTTTACGGTTAACAAACAATGCAACCTGGTCGGCAATGACTGGCTGGCTACTAAACCAGAGATAGGTCTCCCGGCTGGGGATACGGTAGGCGGCGACCACAATGTCAGCGTTGCCTTGTTGTACTTCAAGCAGGCAGCGTTTCCAGTTATAGCCTGCCCGGAGTTTTACACTATAACCAAGCTCGGCAAATAGCTGTTGGGTGACCGCAGGTGCAAGCCCCGTTAACTGTTTGTTGCTGATCCAGGATACGGGGGGGTAAAAAGGGTGGCCGCAGGCTTTCAATGTGCGGCTGTAACTGGTGGCGGGCAATAAAACTAATACAGCGCTTAATAGCGTGATCAGTAGCATCTGCCCACTATAGATCATGACATATCTACAGGTTTGGGTGTAAACAGGTAACCGGTACCGTGTACGGTGAGTATAGTTCTGGGATTGGCGGGGTCATCATTCAGCTTACGCCGTAGCCGGCCAATCAGTACATCAACGGTGCGGTCACTCGGAACCCATTCCCGGTTGCGGATCTGTTCCAGTATCTGCTCCCGACTCATCACTCTGCCGGAGTTGATCATCAGGGTATTGAGCAGTTGGAACTCACCTTCTGTCAGTTGAATAATTTGTTGGTGTTCATCAATAAGTTGGCGTCGGTCCAGGTTTAGTTTCCAGCGTTCGAAACTTTTTAAACTATGGGGTAGGGAATCGGTCGGTTTCTGATCGGTACAGTGGCGGACCCTGCGAACCAGGTTTTTGGTACGAGCCAGGATTTCGCGGGGGTTAAATGGCTTAGTGACATATTCATCGGCACCGCATTCCAAACCGATTAAACGGTCAACTTCATCCAGCCGACCGGTTACCAGAATAATCCCTACTTCGGTATTGACTCTCAGTTCGCGGGTCAGGGTCAGGCCATCTTTGCCGGGCAGGCGGATGTCCAGCAGAATAACATCGATCGCTTCGCTGCGAAGAACCGCTTCGGCTTGCTCAGCCGTGTCTGCGGTAAATACAGTGTAGCCTTCCTGTTCAAAATAACTGCTCAGACAATGCCGAGTCAGTTCTTCATCATCGACTACAAGAATTCGGGCATCTGTGTTCATAAAGGAGTGTTTTCCTCGGCACAGGTAGCTGCGTTATACCCTTATGCCTGATTATTTTTATAAATCCTTACGATCAATGTGAAATCCTAACTACTGAAAGTAGTGCTTTGTAGGGGGGGTTGGCAAGTCTGTTTACATATTGTTTACAACGTTTTACATATTAGGGCTTATGTCAGTCATCGCCTTTTCAGTACTAATAGCGGTATGGATACTAAGATAAATACAAAGAGGCTCATCAGGAATGGTGTGAATAGGTCGAATCTGTTCTTAATGGCTAGTAGAACGGTCAGTACCCAAAGGACATGCTAAAGTTAAAGTGTGTTGTTTGCGTCATTATTGATAAAGGCTTTGTCGTTAACGGGATTGAATGGTCAATCTTCAAAATAAAAACGTTGTAATCTACGGATAAAGAGTTCTCATTCGGAGTGATAGATGTTAAATAAGAGCCTGATAAAAAGCGTTAACTTAATACTCGCTTTCAGATAATAACTAACAGCCTATTCAATTACGCAAGGAATGCGATGTGGGCACAGGTTTACATATGACCCTTGGAGTTAATAGTGGCGAGCCCCGTGCTATCGGCTTTCTGCTACTGAATAATTTTACTATGATCTCACTGGCATCCGCCGTTGAGGCTTTACGTATGGCAAATCAGCTCAGTGGTGAGGAACTGTACTATTGGTACACCCTGACGATGGACGGTCAGCCTGTGAGTGCCAGTGATGGCATTACCATAACGCCTGATGCCAGTGTTGAAACCTGCCCGAAGCTGGATACCGTCATTGTTGCCGGTGGCCTGAATATTACCAAAGGCTATGATCGTACCCAGATCAACTGGTTGCAGGAGATGGATCGCAAAGGTTGTAAGCTGGGGGCTATCTGTACCGGTGGTTACCTGTTAGCGGATGCAGGATTGTTGGACGGTTATGATTGCAGCACCCATTGGGAATATCTGGCGGCTCTGCAGGAAGCGTTTCCCAAAGTAAACTGTTCCAATCGGCTATTTAGTTTAGACCGGAATAGAATGACCTGTACCGGAGGCACCGTCCCACTGGATATGATGCTCAATGTGATAAAGCTGGAGCATGGTTATCAGCTCTCTGCGGCGATCTCTGAGATGTTTATCTGTGATCGTGTTCGTGATGATAAAGATCAGCAAAAAGTACCCCTACGTCATGTATTGGGCACTACCCAGCCTAAACTGCTGGAATTAGTGGCGCTTATGGAAGCCAATATTGAAGAAGTGATCGAGATGGATGAGTTGGCCCATTATGTGAACCTTTCCCGGCGGCAGATGGAACGACTGTTTCAGAAGTTTCTCGACTGCTCTCCCTCCCGTTATTATCTCAAGTTAAGGTTGCTGCGGGCGCGGCAATTGCTTAAACAAACTTCTATGTCGATTATTGATATCGCCGACGCCTGTGGTTTTGTTTCCAGCCCCCATTTC
>JAGPUU010000250.1 GCA_018067325.1 Amphritea sp. | reverse complement strand
ATTCTCGACGACTATGTGGTACCGCGCTTAGATTACTGAAATCGATCTGGCGACCCGGTTGTCGCTATATGAAAGCAGGCATTATGCTGTCCGACCTGTATCTGTCGGGACACTTTCAGCCCTCCCTTTTTGAGGCTCCGGAATCGCCCTCAGCGATGCGATTAATGCAAGCAATCGATAGCATCAATCAGAGTGGTCGTGGTCAGGTTCGCTTTGCCGGAGAGATGCTTAGCACCGGTTGGCAGATGCAGCGTAATCACCTTTCACCAGCCTATACGACGCGCTGGGATCAGCTACCTTTGGTTAAAGCTTAACGGGCTATTGATCGCATCTTTAATCTTTTAAATTAGAGCTAAAACAATGCTTTATTTAATTTTATTAATCTAATTTATATCTGTTTATCAGGAAATAAACAGGGCTTGTCAGCTTCTTTCCATTGCGGGTACTTCGTCATTACTCCGGTAAAAAGAGTCGATTCCAGATGATGATCCAACCAGCGTTGCAAGGCTGTATATGGCGCACTATAAAACCAGTTTCTATCCACATGGGCGAACTGGCGGATAAAGGGAAAGATCGCTATATCAGCCAGGCTGCAGTTCTCTCCAGCAAGAAAATTGTGCTGTTGTAGCAGTCGCTCCAACTTAACTAAAGTTACTTCACACTGCTCTCGATAATAGCTCTGCGGATGACTGGGGTGGCGCTCAAAGTACTTGTAACGGTCCAGATGCTGTTTGAATACGAAATCATTTTCCTGAATCAACCCCTCAATCTGCCAAAGCAGATCGGGATCATCACTACAGAGCCAGTTGTAAGGGTCACTTTGTCGCAATGCCCAGCGCATAATATCCCGACTCTCGTCGATCACCCTGCGCTCTTGTGTAGATGAAGGTAGCACTAAAACAGGGACGGTGCCCTTTGGCGAGGCCTCCAGCATCGTAGCAGGCTTATCTTTTAATACGACCTCGCGCAGCTCCACGACTAACCCGCTGCCAGCGATAGCTAACCGGGTGCGTATCGCATAGGGGCAGCGGCGGAATGAATAGAGTATGGGGTGGTTTGTTTTCATAAGGCTAGTGTACAACAGATGGCAAAAAACGCAGTCTATCGGTTTGGCGGAAGAAGTCACTTTAAACTGTTATCAAGTTATGCAACCATGCCCGCCAGTAACTTATTTTTAGGAAGTGGATGTGGAATTACTTAATCTGGATTATCAGGGACAGAGCCTACGGCTGGAAGGCTCAATGGCGGGCTGGCAACTGCTGTTCTGGAATAATACACCGATCTCCCGGCGCGATGCAGACGGCGACTTTGATGGCATCAGTGAGCACCTGTTTGAGCTACAAAATGAGCAAGGTGAAGCTCTGCAGTGCCGCTTGGAAACGGAGGTTCAGTGGGACCCGGTAAACATCAGCTATCGCTTTTATATGGGCGAGCAGCTGGTTGCAAACGGAGGGCATGGTCGCGAACTGATGGAAAAGCAGGTTCCCCAGGGGCCTATCCGTCAGGAGAAACGTTCATTCAGTATTATAGGTCTTGGTGCTCTGGGCCTGAAACTACTGAAAAGCGCCAAGATCATCAAAGTGGTTATGGCCGGCGCCAGCTTAGCTGCCTATTCATGGTTTTTCTCTATCCCCTTTGCTCTGGCGCTAATCTTCTGTCTGGTGATACATGAGTATGGCCATATCCGTGCGATGAAATACTTTGGCATGAAGACCAAGGGAATCTATTTGATCCCATTCGTGGGCGGTCTTGCTCTGAGTGATGCGCGTATCAATACCCGCTGGCAGGATGTGTGTATCTCGCTGATGGGACCCTTTTTTGGTTTGGGGCTTTCTCTGCTAAGCCTGATTGCTTACTGGATAACCGGCTCAATGTTTTTTGCCGGACTAAGTGCTTTTAATGCTCTGCTAAACCTGTTCAACCTACTGCCTATCCTGCCTTTGGATGGCGGTCATGTATTAAAAAGTATTGCCTTCTCAATGAGCTCACTGGCAGGGCTGTTGCTCTGCGGAGCTGCTGCCGCTGGTGGCGTCTGGCTTAGTTATACTTTTGGGCTGGCGCTGTTGGGCTTTCTGCTGATTATTGGCAGCATCGAAGTATTTTTCGAGTGGCGTAACCGCCATCACAGTTTACTGTTACCGCTGGACCGGTATGGCAAGTTAGTCGCCAGCGCCTGGTATCTGCTAACCGTGGGTGGACTGATCGCAATCATCTGGTACTTCAGTGGTCTGGGTGATGCCCTGCTGGGGCTTCCGCTAAAAGTATTACAGAGCTAAACTGTTAGTTAAGTTACCATGATTTAACAGTGTATGAGTGCCGGAATATGAGTGATAACGTCGTCGATATCAACAGTAAGCGAGATGACTTGCGTCATAAACGCAAAGAGAAGCAGCTCAGCGAGATGAAAGATAAGTTTGAGAAGGCCCTGCCTACTGAAGAGCAAGATCCAAAGCAGAAACTGCTGAATATTTTCAAGAAAAAACCTAAAAAGTAACGAAAAAAGCAAAAAGGCAGCCTGTTGGGCTGCCTTTTTTGTATAAGAACGACAGAGATAAAACTTAAAATCAGTAAATATACCCGTATTAAACAGAAAATAGGTAGTAAAAAAACACCCAATTGCTCTTTTTAAGAGCGGTATCAATACTTTGATTTTCCCCCTGTGATAATTTTCCTCTTTTTCAAGTTTATAGAATAAGTCTTACTTTAGAATTTATTTGAGGATGCAGTCCGGATGTCAGAAGTAGCGGTAACCCTGAACACTATTTGTAGCATAGATGTTCTCAATGCGGCCCCCTTAGACTCTATTTTAAGTATCCTTCACCGGATGCGTCAGTCACACGTGAGTTCAATTGTCATCATTGAACAGAACACTCCGCTGGGTATCATTACTGAAAAAGATATTATCAAGCTTGTCAGCACCAGTGAGCCAGATCTGGAATCACTAACCGCCGCTGATATTATGACCTCTCCTGTAAAAACCATGTATGCAGACTGTGACTTTCAGCAGGCTTATGAGCAGATGCAGAAAGAAAATCTGCGTCATATTATCGTGATCAACCGGGATGGTAGTCTCAAAGGGATTGCTACTGAAACAGATTTTGTCCAGCACCTCGGTTTTGAATACCTGGCAGAGATTAAGCATGTAGAAGCGGTGATGGAACAGGTCATCCTTTTTGTTACCGCTGATAGCACCCTGCGTCATGCATTCAAGATAATGAATGACAAGAAGATTAGTAGTGTCGTTGTGGGTAGCAGTAAGGAAGCTAAAGGCATTCTCACCGAACGAGATGTTGTACGACTACTTGATGATCAGATTGACCTGAATGAAGCCTTGGTCAGCGAGTATATGAGCAGTCCGGTAGCAACCATCCTGGGCGGCACCTCCTTGTTAGAAGCCCGGCATATCATGGAGGAAAAGAAAATCCGGCGGCTTCTGGTATGCGATGCTGATGGAAAAACTATTGGTGTGCTCACACGACAGCATCTGATCGATCGAATGCAAACACACTTTATTCGCATGATGCAGGAGGCGATTGAAAGCCTGAATCATCAATTGACAAGCAGTCGGCATAAAGAGATCCATTACCGTGGATTTTTTGAGAACTCCCCTCTTGCTTATCAGTCACTGGACGCTAAAGGAGATATTCTCGAAGTAAACGCCAGCTGGCAAAATATGATGGGGTACACAAATAGTGAGATAACCGGAAGGCCTTTTAAGACTCTACTGGTTGAAGGACAGGAAGAGAAATTCGATCACTGTTTTTCTGTCTTTAAACAGAAAGGTTTTGCCTCCGATATCCATTATCAACTACTGACAAAAGACGGCAATGTAGTTGAAGTTCAATTTGATGGCCAGTTGGTACGCGATGAACGGCAACGATTTATTCAAACCCACTGTTTGCTGACTAATTTGACGGAGAAGCACCGGATTGACTCACAGCTTCGTCTTTTCAGACAGCTGATCGACCGCAGTAATGATGCTCTTTTTGTCATCGATGTTGAGACATCCCAGATATTAGATATTAACCAGGCTACCTGCGACTACCTGGGTTACAGCAGAGAGCAGTTATTACAGAGGTGCGTTACAGATTTCAGCGAAAAACCTTCAAGTCTGGAGATGTGGAAAGCGCAGATAGAGAAGATTCAAGCGGATGATAACAGCTCTGTATTTGAAGCCATTCATAGCACCTCGGACGGGCGAAGCGTACCCGTTGAAATTAGCGCAACCTTGCAGGAATCCGATGGCCGATTAGTCGTGCTCTTCACTGTTAGAGATATTACAGAACGTAAGCAGGCAGAGCTGAAGTCCCGCGAGGAAAGCGACTTTCTACAGGCAGTGATCGACTGTATCGGTGATCCCGTTATGGTTATCGATACCGATTATCGAGTTATCAAGTCTAATCGTACCGCGAATGACTACTTTTTTAATTGCCAGCTAAAAGAGAACCTACCCTGCTATTTACAAGTGAATGATACCGGTAGTCCCTGCAAGGTTTGTCCGCTTAAAGAGGTTATGGCTCATAAACGCCCAACCACCCGAGTACATGAATACACAATAAGCTCAGGAGAAAAACGAACCTTTGAGCTGATGGCCAGCCCTCTTTACGACGCTGAAGGTCAGGTTACTGGGCTGGTGGAATCCAGTCGGGATATTACCGAGCATATCAGGATACATAAGAAACTTAGAGATAAAGAGAAGAGCCTGGATTTTTTGGCTCACCACGATCCGTTGACGAAATTACCCAATCGACTGCTCTTCTCTGACCGCTTAAAACAGGCACTACGTCACGCAAAGCGGACTAAAACCGGGCTGGCATTACTCTTTATCGACCTGGATGAGTTCAAAGAGATAAACGACAGCTTTGGTCATAACCTAGGCGACCAGCTACTGAAAAAAGTATCGGAGCGGTTGAAAGATCACGTACGTGAAAATGACACTATTGCCCGCTTAGGTGGCGATGAGTTCACTATCATAGTAGAGGATCTCTCCCACCCGGATGACGCAGCAGTCATCGCACAAAACTTGCTGGATGCATTTCATAATCCTATCGAACTGGATGAGCATCAGCTACATGTCAGTCTCAGTATCGGCATTAGCCTCTACCCGAATGATGCGGAGGAAATAGAAGCACTCATCCGTAATGCTGATACCGCCATGTACAGGGCAAAGGCATCGGGTAAGAACCGCTATGACTTCTATACCCAGGATATGACCGACCAGGCTTTTGAGCGAATCCTGATGATTGGCGCCATGCGTAACGCCATAGAACACGAACAGTTTGTTCTACATTATCAGCCTCAAATCGACGTGCGAGATAACCGCATTATCGGAGCTGAAGCACTGATTCGCTGGAAAGATCCGCAGATGGGAACGATAGAGCCAGGACGCTTTATTCCGATAGCAGAAAAAACCGGCATGATACAGGTTATCGACCGCTGGGTGCTGGACACCGTTTGCCGAAACATTAAAGAATGGCAGCAAGCGGGGTATGAGGTTCCACGAATTTCGGTCAATATCTCAGCGCGCCATTTTGGCCAGAATACTCTGGCAGGCGAAGTGGCGGAAATCCTCAAGCGAAATAATTGCTCCAGCGATATGATCGAACTTGAGATCACCGAAGGCGTCATCATGAACAACCCTAATCGTGCAGGCAGTGAGCTGAAGCAGCTGCGTGAGATGGGCATCCGCTTGGCTATAGACGATTTTGGTACAGGATACTCATCACTGAGTTACCTGAAAAAGCTCCCGCTCGACCGATTGAAAATAGACCACTCCTTTATTACCGATATCCCGGCCGATAAAAATGACCAGGCTATCTCCAGAGCTATCATTGCAATGGCAAACAGTCTTGGTTTGGAAGTTATCGCAGAAGGCATGGAAACCGAAGAACAGCGCCAATTCCTGATCGATGAAAAGTGCTTTTACGCCCAGGGCTTTCTTTTCAGCAAAGGCGTTCCTGAGCACTCTTTCCTCTCAATGCTAAAGCAACACTAATCATAAGTAAGTTAAAGAAGCACTGGTCTGATCGGTACAGACCCCTTAGTATCTGCAGCTATTCAAAGCTAACGCTATCTGTAACATTTTAAGGGACACAGATGAAAACTGTACTGATTACCGGCTGCTCCAGTGGTATTGGCCAGCATGTGGCTCTTGGCCTGCAAAAACGGGGCTATCGCGTTATTGCCACAGCAAGACAGCTAAAAGATGTTGAGCTGCTGAAACAGCAGGGTTTAGAGTCTACGCAACTTGATCTGGAGCGATCTGAATCAATTCAGCAAGCGATGGACTGGGTTGAAGCTGAAACCGGCGGTGAGCTTTATGCTCTTTTTAACAATGGTGCGTACGGCCAGCCTGGAGCCATTGAAGACCTCAGCCGCGATCTGCTTCGACAGCAGCTGGAAATCAATCTCCTCGGCTGGCATGAGCTCACCTGCCGGGTATTACCGCTGATGCGCCGCCAGGGTT
>JAGPUU010000022.1 GCA_018067325.1 Amphritea sp. | reverse complement strand
AACCGGAAGAGATGGAGGTGATTCGCTGGCCTCTGAGCCAACTGGATGAACTGTTTCTCCGCGACGATTTTTCTGAAGCCAGAGCCATTGCCGCCCTTTTCATGGTGAGAGAGCTGCTACAGAAAACAAAGTAAGAAGCTGTGCAACCCAATCAGAAAATAATGGTTCCATTATTTCGAAAACCGTCAGCGACGGCCAATTAAATTGGCGAGATAATGTCCGCCTCAGGGAAAGAAAGTCTGCAAATCAGCACTCAGATAAGCAGACTCAGGCACAACGACCAGGCTCAGTACTATGGCGCTTTACACGCCTTGGCACCAACACGAACCGTCTCTTCAACTTTTCGCCGCACCGCAGGATCTGTGATTGTACCCTGCATAATTTTCTCGACTTCGTTATCACTGAAGTTTTTATGCACATAATTAGACAGACAAACGCATTGCGCTTCTGTCGCCGTTCCGCCAGCCATACATCCCTCTTTAAAGGGCGTCCAGGTTTTTGATGTCAGATACTGGGTCTTCACTGTAAAAACTATCAGCAACACCGCTGCAATCCAAAGAAAAACTTTACCCATAGCCAGTATTCGCCTGCATTATAGTTATGATCGGGAGAACGATTCTAACAGCTCTTTTCTCTCTGTCAGCTAACTTTAGTCTGATAATGCTCTACCGGGGAAACGCTTTCCCACTTGAAACAAGGGGTTTTACAGGCAATGAAAAGCTCTATTAAGGATGCTATGATTCTGCACAAACAGGCGAGGGAAGGTATCCAGCGCTTGAAATATTGCTATACAGACCCTATCTATACTACAGATTCACTATCTATGCTGAACCTGACACTAAAAGGTAACTATTTATGAGCTTTGAACTACCAGCACTGCCATTCGCCAAAGATGCACTGGAACCTCACATCTCTGCGGAAACTCTGGACTTTCACCACGGCAAACACCACAACACTTATGTTGTGAAGCTGAATGGACTAGTACCAGGTACTGAATACGAAGGTAAGTCTCTTGAAGAGATCATCGTGTCAGCTCCAGCTGGCGGCGTATTCAACAACGCAGCTCAAATTTGGAATCATACTTTCTACTGGAACTGCCTGTCTCCAAACGGTGGCGGCGAGCCAACTGGCGCGGTTGCTGATGCAATCAACGCTAAATGGGGCTCTTTTGCAGCCTTCCAGGAAGAGCTAAACGACAAAGCGGTTAACAACTTTGGGGCTAGCTGGACCTGGTTGGTTAAAAACGCTGACGGTTCTCTGGAAATCGTTAACACCAGCAATGCTGGCACTCCGATGACCAATGGCCAGACAGCTATGCTGACTGTCGACCTATGGGAACACGCTTACTACATCGATTACCGCAACGTTCGCCCTGATTACCTGAAAGGTTTCTGGGCACTGGTTAACTGGGACTTTGTTAACCAGAACCTTGCTGCATAATAACTGAGAGATCAGACTAAAAAGACACCTTAGGGTGTCTTTTTTTTTGCTCTGGGGGAAAATGGTTTACACTAGACGGATGATAAGGATTTCATAAGACAGGTTAGGGAACGTAAAACAGGTTATGCAACGAAATTTCTTCCCGTTTATTACCACCGGCTGGCTGCTGCTTACCTTGATTATGGTTGGGCTGAGCTTCTACGCCGATTACAACCATCTAAAGAAAAATCTCACTAGTGACGCACAATTCGTTTATGCCTCTGTCTATGAAAAGGCTTATATAAATGAAGTGCTGTTACAAAGCTTTACCGTATTAGTCTCTTCATCGCCAAACGACCACGAAGCGATCCGCAGCTTTGCCAACGAAATGCGCAAAAGATACCCACATATAGAGCGGTTGCAGATTCAACAACAGCAGAAATCCATCACCACCAATTACGGCAAAGCCTCCGATTATAATTTAGATCCGACCAACGATGATTTCAGTGCACGCTTTCCGATTATCTTTATTGAACCTTTAAACCCCGATACCCGATACCTGCTCAATAAAGATCTGTTTTCCGATCCGATTTTCTCAAGCACTATAGGTTTTGCCCGCAAATACCATCAACCAATTACCTCCCCACCGTTCAAGCTGGACGAGAAGCAGAACGGTTTTGGACTCTTTTTAGCCTTCTTTGAGCGCAATACCGCACCCACAAACGATAACCTGTATATCGCGTCACTCGTAATCAATATTGAAGGCATGTTACCCAATACCAGCTTTCTCTCGGATAACACCAGTATTAAGTTGATGGATGAAAAAGGCTCTCTGCTCGACGAACACCTTTCAGAGCAAGAGATGCAGCCACCTTCATGGTTACCCATACTAGAAGAGACGCGCACAATTAATCGTTTCGGCCAGTCCTTCCAGTTGCAGATAACGCACCAGTTTGGTTTAAAGAACATCAACGTTGGTATGCTGCTGATCCTGCTCTGCTGCTCGTTAAGTGCCTATAGTCTGTTAATGGCTTACCTGCGGCAGAAAGTTCAATCCGCGATTGAGCATTCCACTATCTACGCCACCCTCAATAATGAGCGACAGCAGCTTGAAACCCGTATCCACACCCGTACCAGCGAACTCAGAGAGCAGTTAATTGAGAACCGTCGTCTAACTCATCAGGTGCTCGCGGTGCAGGAACGCGAGCGAAGAAACCTGTCGAGGGAACTACATGACGAGCTGGGCCAATCGCTAACCGCCATCCGTACCGATGCAAAAATACTCAAGCGAATTCATCCAGAAGAGAGCAGTATCGTTAATCAAACAGCCGAGTCGATCGATGCCATTGCACAGAATATATACGATGTGACCTACGGTATGATGCGCACACTACGCCCCTCGGCTTTAGATGATCTGGGGCTGGTTGATGCACTTCAGGAGTGTATTATCTCTTCCCGTTTTGATGAGCACGGCATCTCTCTGCATAAAGATTTTCATGGGGCATTGAATGAGATGTCAGAAGACTACAATATCACTCTGTTCCGTCTGGCTCAGGAAGCCTTCAGCAATATCATTAAATACGCCAGGGCGCGCAATGTCTGGATCGATATTCACAGGGTTTCTCAAGGCTCTCGTAAAGAGATCAGTGGCGATCGCCTAGAAATAATGATCAGTGACGATGGTATCGGTTTCGATATAGCAGGGGAGGCATTTAAGAAGGGCTTTGGCCTGATCGGTATGCGCGAACGGGTCAGAGCTCTGGAAGGCGTCTTTCAGATTCGCAATAACCACAACCGCGGTACTCGAATAATTGCCATCATCCCCCTTCTTTTTTCTGAGCCCGAGAAGGAGACTGAAGCAACGAGATCAGAGGTTGCCATAACTGATCCAGTAGTACCGGCTGCGCTTGTTCATTAGGGTGTAAGCCATCGTCTTGCATCAGTTCGGGCTGAAGCACTACCGG
>JAGPUU010000327.1 GCA_018067325.1 Amphritea sp. | reverse complement strand
AGCGGATGCTGCCAACGCCATGATGGACCAAGGCGTGGATGTTATCTTGCAACATACCGATAGTCCTGCAGCTATGCAGGCCGCAGAGCGCCGGGGAGTATACGCTGTCGGCCAGGCTTCCGACATGTCATCTTTCGGTCCTAAGGCCCACCTAATGTCTGTAGTAGATGAGTGGGGCCCTCACTACATCAATACCGTAAACTCGGTGATGGCAGGAACATGGAAGCCTAAGGCTAATGTTGAAGGTATGAAAGAGGGCGCTATCGTAATCCCTAGTTTCAATGAAAGTATCCCTGCTGACGTTGTTGCCAAGGCAAAAGAACTGATTGCCGGTCTCAAAGATGGTAGCGTTTATCCGTTCACCGGTCCGATCAAAAACAAAGCGGGTGAAGTCGTTGTACCTGAAGGGACTCGCCTAGCTTACGACGAGCTGGAAAAAATGAATTGGTATGTCGAAGGTATCCCTTCTGATATTCCACAATAACGACATGAGTATAATTTAACACTCACTCGCTTATCTTCCCGCTTCCTTCGAAGCGGGATTTTCTTACTCTCAAAGCACTGACTATTATGAATATTCCTCTGATCAATATCGCCAGCTTATATACCGATAATGAACCGGAAAAATTGAAAGTTTCCGAGGCTATAGATAGCGCTTGTCAGAAAAGCGGCTTTTTCTATATTCAGGGACACCCTATTAGCAAAGCTCGCATTCAAGAGATGCGCGCGCTATCGAAAGCATTCTTCGCATTGCCTGAAGCGGAGAAGGTAAAAATTGATATTACCCTTTCTGACAACCATCGCGGCTATGGCAAGATGATGGCAGAACAGTTGGACCCGGAACGTCCTGGTGATATTAAAGAGACCTTTGATATGGGTTTGAATCTGGCACCTGATCACGCGCTGATCGGCCCGGACCGCCCCCTCTACGGTCCCAACCAATACCCGCAAATACCCGCTGATTTTCAGCAACAAATGGAACGCCATTACTGGGATATGCTTGAATTGGGTAAGACTGTACTCAGCGCTCTTGCTATGGCCTTAGGTATCAACAAAACATTTTTCGCCGATAAGTTTCAACATCCCTTGAGCGTCCTGCGTTTTATCCACTACCCCGATGTACCGCAGAATGGCAGTGAAAAGCATATTGGTGCCGGCGCCCATACCGATTATGGCTGCATCACAATACTCTGGCAGGATGAAATTGGCGGCTTGCAAGTTCAGGATACCAACGGCGAATGGATCGATGCGCCTCCCATTGAAGACGCTTTTGTTATCAATATCGGTAACATGATGGCACGTTGGAGTAACGACCGTTACAAATCAACGCCTCATAGGGTGTTCAGCCCCAGCGGAGATGAACGCTACTCAATGCCTTTTTTTGTCGAGCCCGATTTTGATACTGACGTCAGTTGTCTCGAAAATTGCTGTCCATCTGGTGAAACACCTAAGTATGAACCTATTTCAGCGGGTGACTGGATGATCTACTGCTTTAACAACACCTATGCCTACCGAAACGAAGACACCGCTTAAAGCGGCCTTCTCCTATTTCATATAATAAGATAATTCCCCCTTTCTGTACCGACTGATACTTCAAGGGGCATCGATACCTCTGATGTGAACTAATACAAGCAATTACTTGTCTATTCGCTGTGATGGAGAACTTAAAATGATGACAAAACTGAAGTCTTTCGTAGAGACATTTCTGTCCCCCGACGGCAAGCCAAACAGCGATCCACAGATGCTGCTTTCTGTGGTGTCCGCAGCCTTGATGGTGGAAGTATTACTAGCGGACTATGAGCTCAAACCAGAAGAACAGAAAACACTATTGGACGTAATCAGAACTACCTTTTCACTGGATAAAGCCACAGCAGATGAGGTACTTAAACAGGCCGAGAAGGCCCAGCAGGATGCTACCGATTATTTTCGCTTCACCTCGCAGATTAACGATAGTTGCACGCCTCAGGAAAAAGTAACACTGATCGAAAACCTATGGCGTGTCGCCTATGCTGATGGCGAACTACACCATTACGAAGAGCACCTTGTACGCCGCATTGCAGATCTGATCCATGTCTCACATCGAGATTTTATCACTGCAAAACTCAGGGTAACGGATGCAAGCTAATGCTCCACTTCGCAAAGCTTACTCCCCCACCCTGAAAGCAAAAAACCCGCTAAATAGCGGGTTTAAGATTATCAGCTCGTTTTAAAACGGGATATCATCATCGAAATCATCCAAGCCTGGTGCAGGCTGTGGCGCTGCGTTTTGCTGAGGCTTCTGGTATGACTGCTGTGGTTGCTGTTGTTGCGGCTGTTGGTAGTTTTGCTGCGGCGCATTCTGCTGAGGTGCAGACTGAGGCGCTTGCTGATAACCACCGGACTGAGGCTGCTGATAACCACCGCCACCTTCACCACGACTGTCCAACATCTGCATTTCACTGGCGACAATCTCGGTAGTGTAGCGATCCTGGCCCTGCTTATCCTGCCACTTACGTGTGCGCAAAGAGCCTTCCAGATAAACCTTTGAGCCCTTTTTCAGGTACTCACCGGCAATCTCAGCAAGACGATTAAAAAATACTACCCGGTGCCACTCAGTACGTTCCTGCTGCTGACCGGTTTGCTTATCCTTCCATGACTCAGAAGTCGCGATTGTGATATTAGTCACCGCGTTCCCACTAGGCATGTATTTCGTTTCAGGGTCATTGCCCATATTACCAATCAGGATGACTTTGTTAACACCGCGTGCCATTGATCTCTCCAATTCTCTTTAACTTTTTGCGACGGTAGCTGCATATTTATTACAGCGAATGCATTGCGCTAAAGCATATCATAAATATTACGGCTGACAGCGTAAAATATCTTCAGATCAGGTGTTGGCGGCGCGCATAACTCTTTATACTTGACCCCTTTACTTCAGATACGGAAACCGCATGGACAAGATACTGGTTCGGGGTGCAAGAACCCACAACCTAAAAAATATCGACCTGGATATCCCAAGGGATAAACTGGTGGTTATTACAGGCTTGTCCGGCTCCGGTAAATCCTCACTGGCGTTCGATACTCTCTATGCTGAAGGGCAGCGACGTTATGTCGAATCCCTCTCAACCTATGCCCGCCAGTTTCTGTCGATGATGGAAAAACCCGATGTTGACCATATTGAAGGTCTGTCTCCAGCGATCTCGATTGAACAGAAATCAACATCACACAACCCCCGCTCTACCGTCGGCACCATTACTGAGATATATGATTATCTCCGTCTATTGTTTGCCCGGGCAGGTGAACCCCGCTGCCCAGATCACGATCTTCCGCTGGCCGCACAGACCGTAAGCCAGATGGTTGACCAGGTACTGGCACTCCCTGAAGGTACTAAATTGATGTTGCTGGCTCCGGTTATCCAGGGCCGCAAAGGTGAGCACTTACATACTATCCATGAACTGCAGTCTCAGGGTTTTGTCCGTGCCCGCGTAAACGGAATCGTCTGTGATATTGATAGCATTCCAGAACTGGATAAGAACAAAAAGCACAATATTGAGGCGGTGGTTGACCGCTTCAAAGTACGTGATGACCTCCAAATCCGACTAGCGGAATCCTTTGAAACCGCCCTAAACATGACCGATGGCATTGCCACTATCAGCTATATGGATAACGACGGTGAGGAGTTAGTATTCTCTGCCCGCTTTGCCTGTCCTAAATGTGGCCATAGTATTCAGGAACTGGAACCCAGGATGTTCTCGTTCAACAACCCCCATGGGGCTTGTTCATCCTGTGACGGCCTGGGTGTAAAACAGTTCTTTGACCCGAGTAAAGTTGTCAGTGACGCTAGCCTGACCCTGTCTGAAGGCGCCATTCGCGGCTGGGACCGCCGGGCACTGTATTACTTCCAACAGCTCAAAGCCGTATCCGAACATTACGGTTTTAACATGGACACCCCTTTCAAAGAGCTTAATGACAAGCAGCAGAAGATGATTCTTGAGGGCAGCGGTAAAGAGGATATCGCTTTTCGTTACCTCAATGACCGCGGTGATGTCATCAGTAAATCTCATCCCTTTGAAGGCGTACTGAACAACCTATCCCGACGCTATCGGGAAACCGAATCCGACATGGTCCGTGAGGACCTGTCAAAGTACATCAATATGCAAGAATGTCCTGGC
The DNA here is from genome assembly GCA_018067325.1 of Amphritea sp. GTDB lineage: Bacteria > Pseudomonadota > Gammaproteobacteria > Pseudomonadales > Balneatricaceae > Amphritea. Next base: position 5,292 of record JAGPUU010000327.1, on the reverse strand, counting down.
TGTGACGGTAGTCGTCTGCGTCGGGATGCGCGACATGTATATATTGATGAACAGACCCTGCCGGAGATTGTCAAACTCTCCATCGGTGATAGCTGTGACTACTTTGATAACCTGAAACTAACCGGTAAACAGGGCGAGATTGCCGACAAGATTCTTAAGGAGATCCGCCTACGGTTGGAGTTCCTGGTCAATGTCGGACTGGATTACCTGTCGCTAGAACGGAGCGCCGAGACACTCTCCGGCGGCGAGGCCCAGCGGATTCGATTAGCTAGCCAGATCGGCGCTGGCTTGGTCGGCGTTATGTACATCCTTGATGAACCCTCTATCGGGCTACACCAGCGGGACAATGACCGCCTGCTAAAAACCCTGATCCATCTGCGCGACCTGGGTAATACCGTGATAGTGGTCGAACACGATGAAGATGCAATTCGCTTGGCCGACTATGTTATTGATGTTGGCCCCGGTGCAGGTGTTCATGGCGGTGAAATTATTGCCCAGGGTACCCCTGCGCAGTTGATGGCATCCAAAGATTCAATCACCGCCGACTATCTATCAGGCCGCCGCAGAATTGAAATCCCGACCACACGTCATCAGCCAGATGGACGTTGGTTACAGCTGCATGGCGCATCGGGAAACAACCTCAATGATGTAGATCTAGACATCCCTCTAGGACTACTTACCTGTGTAACCGGCGTATCCGGCTCCGGCAAATCAACACTGATCAACAGTACTCTGTATCCGATTGCGGCCACCGAATTAAACAACGCCACCACTCTAACTCCAGCGCCTTACAAAGAACTAAAAGGGATGGACCAGTTAGATAAGGTGATCGATATCGATCAGAGCCCTATCGGCCGTACCCCAAGATCCAACCCTGCAACTTATACGGGTATTTTTACACCGATACGAGAACTCTTTGCCGGCACTCAGGAAGCCCGTTCCCGGGGTTATAAGCCAGGACGCTTCAGCTTTAACGTCAAAGGCGGACGCTGTGAAGCCTGTCAGGGTGATGGCGTCATTAAGGTAGAGATGCACTTCCTACCGGATATCTACGTGCCCTGCGATGTGTGTAAGGGCAAGCGCTATAACCGCGAAACTCTGGAAGTTAAATATAAAGGCAAGAGCATCCACGATGTGCTGGCGATGACCGTCGAAGATGGCCGCGAGTTCTTTGAAGCTATCCCTGCCCTCTCCCGCCGCTTACAAACACTGATCGATGTCGGTCTGTCCTATATTCGTCTCGGGCAAGCCGCCACCACCCTCTCCGGTGGTGAGGCACAACGGGTGAAGCTGGCAAAAGAACTAAGTAAGCGAGATACCGGCAAGACGCTGTATATTCTCGATGAGCCAACTACCGGCCTGCACTTCTACGATATTCAGCAATTGCTAAACGTACTCTACCGTCTGCGCGACCACGGCAACACTATTGTCGTCATCGAGCATAATCTTGATGTGATTAAAACCGCCGACTGGATTATCGATCTCGGCCCCGAAGGCGGCGTCCGAGGGGGTGAAATTATCGCCACCGGAACACCAGAAACAGTTGCAGAGATAAAGGGTTCTTATACCGGGGAATTCTTGAAGCCAATGTTAGAAAAGGCCAAGAAGCAGCTCGAACGTCACTTCGCGGAATAAAAGCAATGAAGTGACTCGAGAAGCTCAAAAACTAGAAAGGCTGGTGCTTCGTGCACCAGCCTTTTTTATTGGTTGTGTGGCACGACAAAACTCCATTGATGTGGAACTGAAGTAAGCCGCACGTCTACGCTACAACCTCTGCAGGTATAGATCGTTTCGTTGAAGTTTTGATTTCTTTGAACATATCCTGTCGGTACTGAAATTGGCTGATCCCTTAGCACTACCTTGCAAATATCGCAGCTAATAAGCCCCATCTTTGTACTTCCAAAACAAAATTACGTGAGCGCGAATTATACTGTGATTTATTCTTGTGTCTGCATACAGATACACCAAAGTGGGTAATTCCCCATGGCACGAAAGTCGCTAGAATGCTGCTTTACCGTATAAGCGCAAAGAAGTAGTCAGACCGCCGCTTGCTAGTTGTTAGAAGAACCATAAGAGCTTGCAGGCTGATATTTCACGCCCACCCTAGCGAAGAGCAGGAAGCACAGCTGCCAGTCTAGCAAGCGCCGCAGTGGCAGTCTGGAATTTTTTAGGCGAAAAAAAACCCGGCATAAGCCGGGTTTTTATTGAGAATCGAAGGGTTTAATCTTCAGAATCTTCTACCGCTACAGCGTCAGCTGGACGGTCAACTAATTCAACGTAAGCCATCGGTGCTTTGTCACCAGTACGGAATCCACATTTTAAAATGCGAATGTATCCGCCTGGACGACCTTCGTAGCGAGGACCAAGTTCGTTAAACAGTTTACCGACAGCTTCTTTGCTGCGGGTACGGGCGAATGCCAGACGACGGTTAGCAACCGAGTCTTCTTTTGCCAGTGTGATCAATGGCTCAGCAACACGACGCAGCTCTTTAGCTTTAGGCAGCGTGGTTCTGATGAGCTCATGTTCGAACAGGCTTACAGCCATATTCTTGAACATTGCTTTACGGTGCGCACTTGTACGATTAAAGTGACGACCTGATTTACGATGACGCATCTATTTATCCTTGCCAAACTGTTAGGTTTAAAACCGCGGATCAGGAAGCGACTTTATCGTCGTTTCTGATGCTCGCTGGTGGCCAATTTTCAAGGCGCATACCCAGCGACAGACCTTTGGACGCAAGTACGTCCTTGATCTCGGTCAGCGATTTCTTACCCAAGTTCGGAGTCTTAAGCAGTTCTACTTCGGTACGCTGAATCAGGTCACCGATATAGTAGATCTGCTCTGCCTTCAGACAGTTGGCGGAACGTACAGTCAGCTCCAGATCATCTACCGGACGAAGCAGGATCGGATCGATCTCTGGCTCTTCCGGCTCATCGTTAACCTGATCCTTACCACCTTCCAGATCTACGAATACAGCCAGTTGCTGCTGCAAAATAGTAGCAGCACGACGAATGCATTCTTCTGGGTCGATAGTACCATTGGATTCAATGTCTATAACCAGCTTGTCTAGGTCAGTACGCTGTTCTACACGCGCGCTTTCCACTACATAAGACACCAGACGAACTGGGCTGTAAGTAGCATCAAGCATCAAGCGACCGATAGTCCGAGACTCGTCTTCTTCAGAAACGCGCGTATCTGCTGGCACATAGCCACGACCACGAACGATCTTCAGTTGCATGTTAAGGTTTGCACCTTCACTCAAATGAGCGATGACATGCTCTGGGTTAGCGATTTCTACATCCTGGTTCAGCTGAATATCAGCAGCCGTAACAGGACCAGCTTCGCTCTTAGACAGAGTCAGGGTTACTTCGTCGCCATTGTGCAGAGTAACTGCAACACCTTTCAGGTTAAGCAGGATTTCAATTACGTCCTCCTGCACACCTTCGATGGTGCTGTACTCATGCAGTACGCCCTCGATCTCTACTTCAGTGACGGCACAGCCTGGCATTGAAGAGAGAAGGATACGACGTAGTGCATTGCCCAACGTATGGCCAAAACCGCGCTCCAGTGGTTCTAAAGTAACTTTTGCACGAGTAGAGCTAATTTCCTGAACGTCAATATGACGTGGGCTTAGAAACTCGTTTACTGAACGCTGCATAGTTCCACCAATTAAGAAGTCAATATTTTACTTAGAGTACAGTTCGACAATCAGCTGCTCATTGATGTCAGCAGACAGTTCGCCACGCTCTGGCAGGGACTTAAAAGTACCTTCCATTTTCGCAGCATCAACATCTACCCACTCAATAGCGGTACGCTGGGAAGCCAGCTCCAGTGCGTGTTTAATACGCAGCTGGGTCTTAGACTTTTCACGTACTGCAACAACGTCACCCGTCTTAACTTGGAAAGACGGTACGTTTACAGACTGACCATTAACCGTAATCTGACGATGAGAAACTACCTGACGTGCTTCAGCACGAGTAGATCCAAAGCCCATACGATAGACGACATTGTCTAAACGCCCTTCCAGCAGCTGAAGAAGGTTTGTGCCGGTCGCTCCAGAGCGACGGGCAGCTTCTTTATAGTAGCTGCGGAATTGCTTTTCAAGAACGCCGTATGTACGACGAACTTTTTGTTTCTCACGTAGCTGTAAACCGTAATCAGACAACCGACCACGACGAGCGCCATGTACACCTGGAACATTTTCAGCTTTACACTTACTGTCCAGAGCACGAACACCGCTCTTCAGGAAAAGGTCAGTACCTTCACGGCGAGACAGCTTACATGTTGGTCCTAAATAACGAGCCATAATATTACTGTCTCCGGATTAAACGCGACGTTTCTTCGGTGGACGACAACCATTGTGTGGTATCGGTGTTACGTCCGTGATGTTGTTAACCTTGTAACCACAAGCGTTTAATGCACGCACTGCGGATTCACGGCCTGGGCCTGGGCCCTTAACAAAAACGTCTAGATTCTTTAGACCATACTCTTGAGCAGCTACACCTGCACGTTCCGCAGCAACCTGTGCCGCGAAGGGTGTACTCTTACGAGAACCACGGAAGCCGGAGCCGCCTGCGGTTGCCCAACTCAGGGTATTGCCCTGACGATCAGTAATAGTAATGATCGTGTTGTTAAATGAAGCGTGGATGTGAGCGAAACCGTCAACAACCTGCTTCTTAACCTTTTTACGTGTGCGATTACCTGGCTTAGCCATACTGGAAATTCCTATCGCTTACCATTACTTACGGATTGGCTTTCGTGGACCTTTACGGGTACGCGCATTAGTCTTAGTGCGCTGACCTCGAAGAGGTAAACTACGGCGATGCCGCAGACCACGATAACAGCCCAGATCCATCAAGCGCTTGATGTTCATGGATACTTCACGGCGAAGATCACCCTCAACTGTTAACTTGGCAACTTCGCCACGTACGTTATCCAGTTGACTCTCTGACAATTCTGCAATTTTAGTGGATTCTGTAATCCCACAAGCAGCGCAGAGATCTTTCGCTGTAGTGCGGCCAATTCCGAAGATGTAAGTCAATGAAATTACCGCATGCTTATTGTCAGGAATATTGACGCCAGCTATACGGGCCATTCAATTTACTCCAACTTATTAGCATGTAGCCTGTGTTTTTCACAGGTACTGCAAATTCTTCTATTAATGGAAGGCGCGAGATTCTACACCTTGATCAAAAATAAATCAAGGACTCTTACCTTCCACCCCAGACCAGGCGTTAATTAACCCTGGCGCTGCTTGTGTCGTGGTTCAACTTTGCAGATTACCCGCAGAGT
>JAGPUU010000307.1 GCA_018067325.1 Amphritea sp. | reverse complement strand
GTACCACTGACCTTAGCGATTATCGTGATTTTGCTGTTCCTTAACTTCCGCAACTTTGTCGAAGTCAGCATCATCATGGGTACGCTGCCTCTGGCGATGGTAGGCAGTGTCTGGCTGATGTATTTGCAAGGGTTTAATTTTTCAGTGGCCGTGGGCGTTGGCTTTATTGCCCTGGCCGGTGTCGCGGTGGAGATCGGTGTGATTATGTTGGTCTATCTGAATCAGGCATACCAACAAATGCTGGAGCGCTGTGAAAAGCAAGGCCTGATCCCTCGGGAAGAGACTCTGCGTCATGCGGTTTTGCACGGCGCGGGTTTGCGTGTCCGGCCAGTGATGATGACCGCTGCCGCGATTATTGTAGGCTTACTGCCCATTCTGTATGGCACCGGAACCGGCTCAGAAGTGATGAGCCGAATCGCTGCACCGATGGTTGGCGGTATGGTTAGCGCGGTTGTCCTGACGTTGCTGGTATTACCCGCGGTGTATTTCCTGTGGCGTAAACGCTGTATTGCTCGGTTGGAAACTGAACAGTAATTGGCAACGAGGGCTGGGTGATAGCGATATCCGCTCGGCCTGAACTCTGAAGTGAAAAGGAGACGATTTATGTACAGCGCTAAAAGGATCATAAAGCCCGTTATGAAACTGACTGGCGGCGGGCTTGTCTTGTTACTGGCCGGGTGTGGCATGGGGATGGATGACGCTACGGATTATGGAGCTCGTGATTTTTCAAGTAATGGTGAGCAAATTTACTTTACCGGAAGAAATCAGACAGGCTCTGCGATCACTTACCTAGGCGGTACGATGCATGCGCAGATGCATAACAGGACATGTGCTAGTTGTCATGGAGATGATCGGCAGGGGCAACGACTGTATCCGAAGTTCTGGGTTGTTGCCCCACCGTTAACCAAGCATTCGCTTACTGAAGAGCATGATGATGGCCATGGGGACCACGAGCGTTATGACAAAAATAGTTTAAAGCTAGCTATTAGTCAGGGCCTGGATCCTGCCGGCAGTGCATTGAATGGAGCGATGCCCCGATGGAATATTAGCGATAGCGATATGGAGGATCTGGTTAGTTTCTTATTAACCGATATCCACTGATCACAAACAGTGCAGCTAACAGTGAAAGTAATTTATGTGGGCGCGTTATCGTTAGGTATAAGCGCCGTCAAAGAAAAGTTAATCATCAAACGATTTAACGAAAATACGAATGGAGAAATTATAATGAAAGTTAATAAGATTCTGATTGCCGGTGCCTTGAGCGCGTTTGTTATAAGTGGCGGTGTCTTGGCTGATGAGAGTAGTCATGGCCATGATGCTGAGTCCATGCCAGCGAAATCGATGTCTCATGACTCCATGGAGAGTAATACGGGGCAAAGCCAAATGTTCCTTGAGAAGAAGGACATTGATGGCTATACCGTCAGTTTTCATGTGATGGCTGCCGAAGAAGGAATGAATCATGGTGGATCACATAATTTGATGATCAAAGTGGATCAGCAGGGTGCAGCGGTAAAAGGCGTTCAGATGAACTCTAAAGTGATCTATCCGGATGGTACCGAAGAAAGCAAACCGCTGATGATGATGGGTGACTGGCAGATGGCAGGCTACGACCTGAAAGACAGTGGTAAACATCAACTGATGGTGCTGTTCAAAACAGCTGATGGTAAAAAGCACTTCGGCGGGTTGTATTACGGCGAATAAGCTTGAGAAAACGGCCGATGTAGCTTGAATCTATAACGCCGTTTATACACAGAAATTATATGTTACTTAAAATATTTAGGAGTTAGTCATGAAGAAAAAACAACTTGGTTTATTGCTTGCCGTACCTGGGCTCATGCTGGCGATTTCTGCTCAGGCACACAGTGATAAAGAACATATGGGAAAAGCAGAGAACCCAGATTGTGCCGCTATGAGTACTATGGATCATAGTAAAATGGATATGAAAGATCCTGTTGTGATGGCGATGATGCAGCAATGTATGAGTACCATGCAGCATGGGTCGACAGAAGCAGAAAGCAAAGCTCATGGCGAACAGATGACAAATACCGGTAAGGCCGGTGATCATATGCAAGCTCCCTCTCAGTAATTAAATACAAAACAGCTACTTGAGCGAACCCTTGCCAATAGTTTGGCCAGGGTTCCTTACAGCGGAGATGATGTGATGATAGCGATTAAAAAGGGGTCCTGTTTCAAGCGACTGCTAGTCATGGCAGGAGCTGCCGTGATAGGGGGCGTAGCTTTTCTCTATTCAGGCTTATACTCGATGGGGGCGGATGATCCTCACTATGACGTGACTACCTGGGCACTAGAAACGTTACGTGAAAGCTCGATTGTGCGTGCTTCTCAGGATATCGAAGTACCATCGGATCTAAGTTCCGCTGAGCGTTTACTCAAAGGCGGTGCTGATTACAATGATATGTGCGCTGGCTGTCATCTTAAACCAGGGAAAAGCCAAAGTGACTTTACCCTGGGGTTATATCCATCGCCGCCAAATTTAGCTGTTATCTCACGGCTGGATGAAAATGAAACATCGATAGATCAGCGAAATTTCTGGATTATAAAACACGGAATTAAAGCTTCTGGAATGCCTGCATGGGCACCTGGGCATGATGATACGCGTATTTGGAACATGGTGTCTTTTCTCAAGCGATTACCCGATTTAACACCCGCTCAATACCAGATTCTGACCGCTCGTGGAAAAAGTGATGTAGTGCATCATTAATGTGCAAAGGAGGTGGCGAATAGGGCTCTATTTCATCGGTGTCTCAGGTGCTTCAGACTTTTAAATTGTCGGATAGCACTTGTTTGCTCCTTTCTCTATCTACCCAATACTAGCCTTTTTTTAGTAAGTGACGTTCTAACGACTAGCTTGTTCTTTGATACCGCCTTTCAGGTCTGCCGACAGAACCGTAGCTGACTTCAGCAGAGAGTTCGGAACAGCTGACCATATATTCCAGATAGCGACGGGCGGTGGTGCGGCTGGCACCGATGATGTCCCCGACCTCTTCAGCGTTGATCGCGTCATCCCTTTGGGTGAATACTTTATGCACATTTTCAAGGGTAATCGCATCGATTCCTTTAGGCAGTCGTACCGCTTCATGGGCGACCGTTTCCTGTGGGTTTCCATTACGGGGCAAAACCCTGTCTACATCACTTTGGACCAGAGTTTCAAAGGTACGGAGTTTTTTTAAATGTTGCTGATAGTTGTGCAGTGTTTCCTGCAGGCGTTCAAATACCAGCGGCTTCAGAATATAGTCAAAGACCCCGCCATGCAGAGCTTCGCGCAGGGTTTCGACCTCTTTAGCTGCGGTTATCATAATGACATCAATGGCATTGTTGTCTGCACGGATTTTACGCAGCAGATCAAAACCGGTTCCGCAGGGGAACTGGATATCCAGTAACAGGAGGTCGGGTTGCATTATCTCTATCAGATCTTCGGCTTCCGACAAACGATGGGCGATACCGATTAGTTCAAATCCCTCTATCCGCTCGAGAAAGCGCCGCTGTATCTCTGCGATTTGAGGGTCATCTTCGGCGATAACAACTTTAATCATCTGCTATTAATCCGTTTAATTTTTATTCTTAGGGATGTAGACGGTAAAGCGGCTGCCTCCGTCGCTGCCGCTGTCTATAGTTATAGTGCCACTAAGCTTATCTAGTAGGCTTTTTACCAGATGCAACCCGTAACCGTGGCCATCATAGCGCTTGCTACTGAATCCTTTCTCAAAGATTTTTTCCTGCTGACCAATAGGTATACCCGGTCCCTGATCTTCGATCTCAAAGATAAGGTCATTGCCCAGGTCAGTCATAGACAGAAGCACTTTCCCATCGCTGCCATGGTTGTTCAGGGTCGCTTCCAGAGCGTTGTCGATCAGATTGCCGAGTATGCTGACTAACTGCTCACGAGGTAGCTTGTCAGGCAGACTGGTCATTTCACTTTCTGGGTCGATGACCAGTGTCAGGCCCAGTTCACGGGCTCGGTTATATTTACCCAATAGACAGCCTGCCAATATAGGGTCAGGTACCGCTTTCATCAGCAGTTTGATCAGTGCCTGATGGCTCTGGCTTTCCTGACCGATTAGCGCTAATGCCTGATCAGTGGCACCGATCTGGATCAGCCCGGCGATAGTGTGAAGCTTATTGGCATATTCATGGGATTGGCTACGCAAGGTGTCAGAGTATTGCTGAATTCGGGTGAGTTTCTGGCTCACCAGATCCAGTTCATCTTTACGACGAAAGCTAGATACTACGCCGGTAATCTCATCGCCTTGTTTCAAGGGCAGTCGATTGGCAATAATACAGTGGTCACCACGCCAGACTTCATTATCAAACTGAGGCTTGCCGGTTTCCATTACTTCTAGCATCGAGCTGTCGGGGAGAACTTCATCTATTTTTCGGCCGATAAGGCTTTTGTCTATGGGTAAGCCGAGGGTCTCAATGGCGGTTTGGTTGACGGTGGTTATTTCGCCAGCCCTGTTAATGGCGATGATACCTTCGCGCACCGATTCCAGAGTGGCGCGTTGCTCATCAAACAGACGGGCTATTTGTTCAGGTTCGAGTCCGAAAATTGCTTTCTTAAAGTGATTAGCAAACCAGACAGCTATCATGGCGCTGGCTAGAAATGAGCTGATAATGACCGTGATGAGAGTCATCTGATAGCGTCCGATGATTTCGCTTACACGGTCCAGTCCGTAACCCACAGAGATCACCCCGATAACCTCTTCTCCTTCGTGGTTAAATATGGGAGCTTTACCACGCATCGACCAGCCCAGAGAACCTTCCGCTTTTGAAATATAGCCTTTACCGAAAATTAGCGCTGGGGTTCCCTGATCTCCATCATCATCGGCCATCGAGTGACCGATCTTCTCTGTACTAGGGTGTGCCAGCCGGATACCTTTTTTATCGCCAATAACGACAAATCGGGCACGGGTGGTTTCCGCGAGAGAGAGGCTGATGGGTTGTAGATAATCACTGTCACTCCGCTCGACCGCATCAGCTATCTGTGGCATAGCGGCAATGGTTTTAGCCACATCCAGGGCGCGCTGGCCGATCTGTTCATCCAGTGATTGTTGCAAGTAGTGCAGGGCAAATACACCGATAAAACCGGTTTGTACCAGCGCCATGATGCCCAGTACCAGAATCATTCTCTGTTTTAGTTTCAGCTGGCGAAGCTTCATCGCTGCTCTCTTTCTTATTATTTTGAATTGACTATTAAAGGTTGAATAACGTTATAAACCTCTGCTCAGATAGTAATCAATCCAGATCA
>JAGPUU010000245.1 GCA_018067325.1 Amphritea sp. | reverse complement strand
CGGCCCTCCACCGATGATTGATGCAGCTATTACCACGTTGATGCAGGGGCGCCTGTTTGAACGTGATATTCATATGGAACGCTTTGTAACTGCGGCGGATGGAGCAGAAGAGCAGAGTAAGTCTGCGCTCTTTAAGCGTATCTAATTCCGTTTGTTTAGAATCGATAGCTATTACCGCAGTCTAACTGCGGTTTTTTTTATCCAGTGATTCGGTGCCAGTAGTCTATAAAGTGCTGGGTAAAGGTAGTGACTCTGCTTGATAGGTGTTGTCGATGCGGATAGATAACATTGACCGGTATCTGAGATTTATTCTCATGGGGCAACAGGCTGATGAGCTCTCCCTTTTCAAGCATGGCATGTACCGAGAATTCAGGGCAGTAGGCGATGACCCGCCCGGTGCGAGCCATATTGGCTGAAGCCAGAGCACTGTTCACCCGGACTGTAATATAGGGTTTTACTTCAACTATCTGCTTGTCTTGAGTAAAACTCCAGCTGCCGGCCTGTCGGTGGTTAGTATCAAAAACACAAGGTAGATCTGCCAGTTGATGTATTGATTCTGGCTCACCATAGTGCTCTATAAATTCAGGTGATGCGCAGAGAATCATCTTAGTAAAGCCTGCTGGCCTGGCTATCAGAGAGGAATCTGCCAGATTACCAACTCTGAGAGCAACATCGAACCCTTCACTTATCAGATCAACAAACCGATCATTCAGTAATAATTCAATTTCCAGTTCAGGATTCGCTGAGGTGAGCTCTGCGATACAGGGCATCAGAACTAACTCGCCAAAGGTGGTTGGCGCTGAGATACGTAACCGTCCTACCAGGCTTTGGCTTTCATGGAGCAACTGCGCTTCAAGGGTGACTATATCATCCAGTATTTTTTTGGCTTGCTCATAGTAACTCTGCCCCTCGCTGGTTATTTGCATGCTTCGGGTCGAGCGGATAAGCAGACGGACTTTAAGCAGGTCTTCCAGTTGTGATATATGTGTACTGATCAATGCCTTTGTTTTGCCAAGTCGGTTTGCTGCTGCGGTAAAACTACCTTCCTCAGCCACGGCGATAAAGGAAGTCATGAGATTGAGCTTGTCCATAATCGTTAAAACCTTATTGGAAATCTTATTGTTAAATAATACTAAACAATGAGTTTATAAAATGGATTATTGTTTATGTTTTTAATTAGGTCAAAATTATCCCCAACGATTACTAATTAACAGATGGGGATAACTCAATGAATACTTCACCGGCTTATGCTGCAACGCTTCTTCGTATCGCTCTGGGTACCATGTATCTGGCGCATGGTTTACTGAAACTATTGGTGTTTACTCCTGAAGGTACGGCGGGCTTCTTTAGCTCGTTGGGACTGCCTGGGTTTTTGGGTCCTGTCACTATGGCGCTTGAGATCGCTGGTGGTACTGCCCTGATTTTAGGTGTGTATGCTCGCTATGTTGCCGCCGCGCTGATCCCTGTTCTACTGGGTGCTGTCGTGCTAGTTCATGGCGCTAATGGTTGGGGCTTTGGCAATAAAGGTGGTGGTTGGGAATACCCAGTATTTCTGATTGCAGCATCTGCAGTTCAGTTTCTGTTGGGTGATGGCGTCTTTGCCCTCAAGTCCCAGAAGGTTAAGTCAGCTACGGTATAAATTTGATTACTGAACTTTAAATAGGAGGCTCTGGTATCCAGCTGCCAGAACTTCCCTTTTTAACGGGCTTGTGGAGTGATATATGTTAGTAAATGGCGTGTGGCAAAGTAAGTGGGACCCGGTTCAGAAAAAAGATGAGCAGGGGCGCTTTATCCGTCAGAACAGTGCTTTTCGTGAAACAATCAGCCCAGATCGGATCTCTGGAGTAAAGCATGGGGACTTTGAAAATCTTGGCGTCAGGCTTTATGTCGCTTACATCTGCCCCTGGGCGACCCGTACCCTGATCGCCCGGTCTTTACTTGGACTGGAAGAGTATATCCCCGTCAGCATTGTTGACCCACAGATCAGTGATAACGGCTGGATGTTTAACGATTACCCAGGTGGTACCGGTAGCCAGCAGGAATCGATAACCTATATTCACCAACTTTATACACAGGCTGATCCGCAATACTCCGGCCGGGCAACAGTTCCCGTGTTATGGGATACCGAAGAAAATAATATTATCAATAATGAGTCTGCCGATATTGTCCGGATTTTTAACAGCGACTTGCGGTCATTACATACTTCAGATATTGATCTTGCGCCTGAATCGCTGTTGCAAGAGATAGATACCTTTAATGGGCGAATCTACGATACTTTGAATAATGGGGTCTATCGTGCAGGCTTTGCCTCTACACAGGAAGCCTACGAGGAGGCATATACCGATGTGTTTACTACTCTTGAACGATTGGAAAAATATTTCGAGAAGCGGTTGTATGCGGTAGGAAACCAACTTACAGAAAGTGATATTCGTTTGTTCGTCACTCTGATTCGCTTCGATGTGGCTTATTATGGATTATTCAAAACCAATAAAGCTCAGATTTGCGACTACCCTAATCTTTCAGCATATATGGATCGGTTGTTAAAAATTCCGGCATTTAGTGAAAATACCAATATTGATCATATAAAAGCGGGTTATTACTCCGTCAAAGCCTTGAATCCAACAGGCATTGTACCTGCTGGGCCAGAGTTGCAGTGGTTTGATTATTTGAAATAGGAGAGCGTCATGTCAGCAACAAGAGCTCCAGTTATGTTTATCGGTCATGGTTCGCCCAGATGGGCTCTGTCACCGGGTGAAGCGGCGATACGATTACAGGAGTTCAGTGGTTTTTTTGATCATGTGAAAGCAGTGCTTGTTATTTCCCCCCACTGGATCACCCGGGGAATGCGCCTGACGGCGTCTTCTAAGCCGGAAACCATTCATGATTTTGGTGGCTTCGAAGAGGCGCTTTACAAACTACAGTATCCTGTTGCCGGGGAACCTGACCTTGCCCGTGAGATTCAATCGATGCTGCAAGAGCAGGGAATAGCTATTGCTCTGGATGAGAAACGTGGCTTAGACCACGGTGTCTGGGTGCCGCTTATGCACATGTTGCCTGATCATAATATTCCGGTATTACAGCTCTCTCTGGATGCAGGTTCTACGCCTGAATCGCTGGTGGCGCTGGGCGAGCAGTTAAAGCGTCTGCGTAATGAAGGAGTTGCCGTAATAGCTTCCGGCAGTTTAACTCATAATCTCTACCATATTGGCGATGAAAATGGTCCAGCGCTGGACTATGTTAGCCGTTTTCAGAGCTGGGTAAGAGAGCAGGTGATTGCACGAAATATAGCGTCTATTAGTCAGCCTAATATTGAGTCTGAGGAGTTTGCAACGGCACACCCAAGTGCAGAACATTATCTGCCTTTACTGATAGCGATGGGGGCCAGCAGTGACTCAGATCAGTTTTCTCTGCTTGAAAGCCCTGTTTTATATCAAGCGCTGTCGATGGAATCCTATGGATGGAACTGATGAAATCATTAACTGGTTACTGAAATTATTGATTATTTGATTAAAAAGCCTTGCTTCCGAGCGGGGCTTTTTTTTTCATTAAAATCTGAGATTAATAATAAATTCTTATAGAACAGTATGTTGCATATGATTTTATGTTTTTTTATGCATTCTGGCACAGTGGTTGCTTTTATATCTAGGTGTAATAAACCGAATGAACGCCAAAGGAGATGCCAATGTCGGATCAGGCTACACATGTGATCAAGGTCGTTAACCGTGATCAAAGCTTTCAATGTGCAGAAGATCAGGTGTTGCTGATTGCTATGGAGCGCCTTAGCGCTGATGCGATCAATGTGGGATGTCGAGGTGGTGGTTGTGGTATTTGCAAAATTCGTATTCTCAATGGGGATTATGAATGCAAAAAGATGAGTAAAGCCCATATCTCGAAGGCTGAGCAGCAGCAAGGTTTCGTTCTGGCCTGTCGGGTGTTTCCCCGGACAGATCTGGAGATTGAATCTGATCATCATCAGGCTGTTGAATCTTCCTATCAAAAAACGGGTGCCAGGATGGCTGCCAGTTAAATAATAAAAAGCAAAGTGCAGAGGAAAACGAGATGAAAAAAGGTGTAATGCGTCCCGGTCATATACAAATCCGGGTTTTGGATATTGAAGAAGCTCTGAAGCACTACCGGGATCTGCTGGGCCTGATCGAAGTTGAACGTGATAGCCAGGGGCGGGCTTATCTTAAAGGTTGGACTGAGGTTGATAAGTTTTCCGTGGTACTGCGGGAAGCGGATGAACCCGGTATGGATTTTGTTGGCTACAAAGTACTGGATAATCAGACACTGGAAAAACTGCAGGGTGAGCTTATTGAGTATGGCTGTAACGTCGAAGAGATTCCAGTCGGTGAGCTGAACGGTTGTGGCCGTCGGGTTCGTTTTGACTCGCCAACGGGGCATATGTTTGAGATCTATGCTGAGAAAGAGCAAACCGGTAAATGGGGCGTGTCTAACGTGAACCCTGAAGCCTGGCCACGTGGCCTGAAAGGCATGAAAGCAACTCGCTTCGACCACTGCCTACTGTATGGACCAAACATCGCAGGTACTCTGGATCTGTTCCAGAAAGTTCTTGGCTTTGATCTGGCTGAACAGGTTATTGATCCTGAAGGTAATAAGGCCGCAATTTTCCTGACTTCCAGTATGAAAGCCCATGATGTTGCGTTTATTGAATGCCCAGAGCCCGGTAAATTTCACCACGCGTCGTTCTATCTGAATACCTGGGAAGATGTACTCCGCGCAGCAGATCTGATTTCAATGGAAGATGTATCGCTGGACATCGGGCCTACGCGTCATGGTCTGACACATGGTAAGACTATCTATTTCTTTGATCCATCTGGTAACCGCTCAGAAGTGTTCTGTGGTGGTGATTATCACTACCCGGATCATGAGCCTGTTACCTGGAAAGCAGAAGATCTCGGCAAGGCTATTTTCTACCATGATCGTGTTCTGAATGAGCGCTTCCTGACAGTTCTGACCTGATAATAATAAGCAGGCCGCTTCATTACCTGAAGGTAATGGAGTAGCCCATTATTGGCGGGATTTTCCTCGCCAAGAAAAGTTCTATTGGCTGTGGTTCTCTGAAACTGCAAATGTTTGTCAGATTTATCTCGAGAATAGCGAGTACAAAGATGCAAGAATTTAAAAACTTTATTAACGGTGAATTTGTCACCACGGCCAGCGGTAAAACATTTGAAAACCGTAACCCGGTGGATAACAGTCTTCTAGGTATGGTCCATGAAGCGGGCCAGCCAGAGATCGATGCAGCGGTTAAAGCAGCAAAAGAAGCGATGAAAGGCCCCTGGGGTAAGATGACTCAGGCTGCCCGTATAAAGCTGCTGGATAAAGTGGCTAACCGTATCAATGAACGCTTTGATGAATTTTTGGATGCTGAGTGTAAAGACACCGGTAAGCCGCACAAAATAGCCTCCCACATTGATATTCCTCGAGGCGCTGCAAACTTCAAAGCTTTTTCTGAAACGCTCGCAAATCATCCTACGGAGGCCTTTAAACTGGATACTCCTGACGGTCGTGGCGCTCTGAATTATGGCCATCGTACCCCTAAAGGAGTGGTTGCCGTTATCAGTCCATGGAACCTGCCACTGCTGCTGATGACCTGGAAAGTCGGTCCTGCACTGGCCTGTGGTAACACTGTAGTGGTTAAGCCTTCTGAAGAGACGCCTGCGACTGCAACCCTGTTGGGTGAGGTGATGAACGAGTGTGGCGTTCCGAAAGGTGTATATAACGTTGTCCATGGTTTCGGCGGTGATTCAGCCGGTGCCTTCCTAACGGCGCATCCCGATGTAAATGCTATTACCTTTACCGGTGAAACGAGTACCGGTGAAACTATTATGCGGGCTGCATCCGTTGGTTTACGCAATATATCGCTGGAATGTGGTGGTAAGAATCCCGGTATTGTTTTTGCTGATTGCGATATGGATAAAGCGATCGAAGGCACCATGAGGTCAGCATTTGTAAACTGTGGTCAGGTTTGTCTGGGCACTGAGCGTGTTTATGTTGAGCGGCCTATTTTTGAAGCGTTTGTGCAACGTCTGAAAGCAGAAGTTGAAAAATTAAAGCTAGGAGTCCCTGAAGATTCAACGGTGGATTTCGGGCCTCTGGTAAGCCAAGAGCACAAAGAAAAAGTCCTTTCATACTACCGTCTGGCTGTCGAAGAAGGTGCAACTATCGTTACCGGTGGTGGTGTGCCGGATATGGGTGCTGAATTGAATGCCGGTGCCTGGGTTGAGCCCACTATCTGGACCGGTTTGTCAGATGATGCACGGGTTATAAGAGAAGAGATATTTGGGCCTTGTTGTCATATTCGCCCGTTCGATACTGAAGAAGAGGTGATCGAGCTGGCCAACGATACTAAATATGGATTGGCAGCCGCGATCTGGACTGAAAATTCTGCCCGGGCTTCTCGCGTTGCAGAAGCGATGGAAGTCGGTATTGCCTGGGTCAACAGCTGGTTCCTACGTGACCTGCGTTCCGCCTTTGGTGGTGCTAAAGAATCGGGTATTGGTCGTGAAGGTGGTGTTCATGGTCTGGAGTTTTATACCGAACTAAAGAATGTCTGCATCAAACTTTGATCTTGTCGAATTAAATGCTTTTTTCAGCGGCTTCTATTGCAGAGAGCGGCTGAGAAATTCTGACTGAATAGAGAAAATATTATGAATAAAGAACAGATTATCCTCTGTGGTGATGAGCTGTATGAGGCGATGATTCAGCGCCATACTCTACGTCCATTCACCGAACGTTTTGACGACATTACCATTGAGGATGCCTATAACATCTCATTGCGAATGATCGAACGTCGTGTTGCAGCAGGTGAAAAAATTATCGGTAAAAAGATCGGTGTTACCTCAAAAGCGGTTCAGAACATGCTCAATGTTCATCAACCGGATTTTGGTTTCCTTACCGATTCTATGGCTTATTCAGAAGGCCAGGAGATGCCGATCAGTACACAGCTGATGCAACCTAAAGCGGAAGGTGAAATAGCCTTCATTCTGAAGAAGGATTTGTTGGGTCCAGGAATAACCAATGCCGATGTACTGGCTGCGACAGATTGCGTTATCCCTTGTTTTGAAGTGGTCGATTCCCGTATCGAAAACTGGAATATAAAAATTGAAGACACAGTTGCTGATAATGCATCCTGCGGTCTGTTTATTCTGGGTGATAAAGCGGTAGATCCTCGTAAAGTGGATCTGGCAACCTGCGGCATGGTCGTTGAAAAGAATGGCTCTATTATCTCTACCGGTGCAGGCGCTGCCGCATTGGGTAGCCCGGTTAACTGTGTTGCCTGGTTAGCGAACACCTTGGGTCAGTTCGGCATCCCGCTTAAAGCCGGTGAAGTTATTTTGTCCGGATCCTTAGTTCCTCTTGAGCCGGTTCAGGCTGGGGACTTTATGAGCGTCAGTATCGGTGGTATCGGTTCTGCTTCTGTTCGCTTTGTATAACAGCTTGCAACTATCGGCTTCTTATTAGGGGCTTAGGGTGAAATTTATGAGTAAGAAATTAAAAGCAGTGATTATCGGACCGGGTAATATTGGTACCGATTTACTGATGAAAATGAAACGTTCAGAGTGGATTGAACCGGTTTGGATGGTGGGTATTGATCCGGAATCCGATGGTCTGACACGGGCGCGTGAGATGGGGATAAAAACCACCGCCGATGGTGTTGATGGATTGCTGCCCCATGTGTTGGAGGACGACATCCGCGTGGCCTTTGATGCCACCTCTGCTTATGTTCATGCGGAGAACAGCCGCAAATTGAACGAACTGGGTGTGATCATGATTGATCTGACGCCCGCAGCGATTGGCCCCTTCTGTGTGCCGCCGGTCAATCTGGTACAGCATGCTAAAGAGCTGGAGATGAACGTCAACATGGTGACCTGTGGTGGCCAGGCGACGATCCCGATGGTGGCTGCCGTCTCTCAGGTTCAGCCCGTAGAGTATGGCGAAATCATCGCGACGGTTTCCTCTAAATCGGCCGGTCCTGGTACCCGTAAGAACATCGATGAGTTCACCCGGACCACTGCTAGCGCAGTCGAAAAAGTGGGCGGTGCGAAAAAGGGTAAAGCTATCATCATTATTAACCCGGCTGAGCCACCATTGCTAATGCGCGACACGGTTCACTGCCTTACCGAAGGTGAGCCAGATCAGGCGGCTATCACCGAGTCGGTTCACGCCATGGTGAAAGAGGTACAGAAATATGTACCGGGTTATCGTTTGGTCAACGGCCCTGTGTTTGATGGCAATCGGGTCTCCATGTTTATGGAAGTGGAAGGTCTGGGTGATTACCTGCCGAAGTACTCCGGCAACCTGGATATTATGACCGCAGCGGGTCTGCGCACCGCCGAGATGTTTGCTGAAGAAACCAACAGCGGCAACATTACCCTGCCTGCACGCGGCTAAGTGGAGAAATAAGACAATGAATCTTAAAGATAAGAAAGTAATACTTCACGATATGAGCTTGCGGGATGGCATGCATGCGAAACGTCACCAGATCTCACTGGATCAGATGGTCGCTGTGGCCACGGGTTTAGATGAAGCCGGAATGCCGTTGATCGAAGTTACTCACGGTGATGGCTTAGGTGGCACTTCGGTCAACTACGGTTTTCCAGCTCACAGTGATGAAGAGTATCTTAGCGCTGTGATTCCGAAGATGAAAAACGCCAAGGTCTCCGCACTGCTGTTGCCGGGGATCGGAACCGTTGATCACCTGCGCATGGCGAAAGATCTGGGTGTAAGCACTATCCGTGTGGCCGCTCACTGTACTGAAGCGGATGTAACGGAACAGCATATCGGCCTGGCCGCTAAGCTGGAGTTGGATACCGTTGGTTTCCTAATGATGGCGCATATGGCCAGCCCGGAAAAGATAGTAGAACAGGCACGGCTGATGGAGTCCTACGGGGCAAACTGTATCTACTGTACTGACTCGGCGGGTTACATGCTGCCGGATGAAGTGACTGAGAAGATCGGTCTGTTGCGGGCAGAGCTGAACCCCAACACGGAGATCGGTTTCCATGGTCACCACAATATGGGAATGGCGGTAGCTAATTCATTGGCAGCAATTGATGCTGGTGCGATCCGTATTGATGGTTCGGTCGCGGGTCTGGGTGCCGGTGCCGGTAACACGCCACTGGAAGTGTTAGTAGCCACCCTGGTGCGGCTGGAAGCGGACCACGGCATCGATCTGTATAAGATTATGGATGTTGCGGAAGATCTTGTAGTACCGATGATGGACCAACCCATTCGTGTCGATCGTGATGCTCTGACGCTGGGCTATGCTGGTGTTTATTCGTCGTTCCTGCTGTTTGCGAAACGGGCAGAAGCGAAGTATGGGATTCAGGCGCGAGACCTTCTGGTAGAGCTGGGCCGCCGCGGAACCGTAGGTGGACAGGAAGATATGATTGAAGATCTGGCGCTGACAATGGCCAAAGAGAAGGGGTTAATCTAATGGCTGAATCTAAAGAGAATAAGTTAACAAAGTCACAGATCGAAGAGCTGGCCATTCATCTGGAAACAGCTGAGCTTGAAGCATATGAAGTCACTAAGATCACCAATGACTTCCCGGATATGACCTATAGAGATGCCTTCGATATCCAGTGGGAAATTCGTCGTCGTAAAGAGGAACGTGGCAATAAAATTGTTGGCATGAAGATGGGTTTGACCTCTTGGGCGAAAATGTCTCAGATGGGTGTTGAGCATCCCTGCTACGGTTTTCTAGCAGATTACTTTTCAGTTCCTGAAGGTGGTGAAGTTAAGCATGACGAGTTAATCCACCCTAAGATTGAGGCTGAGCTGGCATTTGTGACTAAAGCGCCACTGAAAGGGCCTGGAATCCACATTGGTGATGTACTCCGTGCGACTGATTTTGTTATGCCGGCAGTTGAAGTGATCGATTCCCGCTATAAAGATTTTAAATTTGATTTGAAATCCGTTATTGCAGATAACTCATCTTCGTCTCGCTTTATTACGGGTGGCCGGATGGCCGATGTGGCAGATCTAGATCTGAAAACCTTGGGCGTAGTGATGGAGATCAATGGTGAGGTGGTTGAAGTGGGCGCCGGTGCTGCTGTGCTAGGGCATCCTGCCGCATCGGTTGCGATGCTGGCTAATATGCTGGGTGAACGTGGTGAAGAACTGCCAGCAGGCTCCTTTATTATGATCGGCGCGATCACTGCTGCAGTACAGGTTAATAAGGGTGATTCCTTCTGTGTTCGTTATCAAGATCTTGGCACGATTTCAGGTAGGTTTGTCTGAGTAATCGCTTTTATTATTCAGGTAGCATAGCAGCCCCATCTTAGGGGCTGTTTTGTTTTTTGTTTACGTCAATTATGAGGCAAGTTATGGCGGATAGCTGTATTCAGAGTCAATTGACAGAACCGGGCCAGGAAGGCCCGGTCACCGTTAGTATTTCCCGGAAAGCAAAAGCAGGTCGGGAGGAGGAATATGAAGCCTGGATCTCAGGTGTTATTGATGCGGCATCTGTATACCCAGGCCATCAGGGCAGTAATGTTCTGCGACCCTCAGCCGCGACCGGAAACCGATATGTATTGATTTACCGTTTTGATAATTACGAGAATTGTCAAAATTGGGAGGGTTCTGTTAAGCGAAAAGAGTGGCTTGATAAGCTCGAACCATTAATCGATGGGGAAGCTGAAGTTCAGCGCGGGACAGGCTTGGAATTCTGGTTTGATCTGCCTGAGTTGCCGGTAAATAAACACCCATCCCCCCATAAGATGGCATTGGTGCTGATTAGCGTGGTGTATGTGCTGGTGATCATGCTTAACCTATTGCTAGGGCCGCTATTAGTAGATACGAACCTTTGGTTAAAATCCGCTGTGATTGTCGTTCTACAAGTGCTACTGATGACCTATCTGGTAATGCCACGGGTGACTCGCCTGATACATAACTGGCTGTTCAAGTGAGAAACTACAGATGCTAACTAGTTACAATTAATATAATGGCAGACCGTTCCGACCAGAAGTAGGAACTCATGATTGATCAAATCACTGAAGTTATTACCGCACTATAGATGTCCCACCTAAGCTTAATCACAAGGTTAGGTGTAAGTAACTATAAAGCTGGGGAATAGTAACAATGTATTCTTAAGCCTCCTTTGGAGGCTTTTTTATATCTTAAAAATAGTCTTGGTCTGGTAAGGGAAGTAGGGGAAATAGAACGGTCATCTACTTTGTCAGACCACTTGAAAAGGTCCAGATATTTCGCTGCACTGTCTTCCGCGCATTTGACCGTTCTATTACCCGCAGAGAATACATGGGACTTATTCACACCTTCCTAGCCAATAAACTGTTTAAGCGGTGTTATTATGTGACCTTTTAAATCTATTAGAGCCTAATTAAATAGTGAAGCCTGATCTGCTTAATGGTGAAGTTCGACCGACCCTAATTAAAATGACGTTACCGATGATGCTCGGTATCGTTAGTTTGATGCTGTTTAATGTTGCGGACAGCTACTTTGTTAGTCAACTGGGAACCGAGCAGTTGGCGGCATTGGGTTTTACTTTTCCAGTTTCTTTTACCGTTATAAGCCTCTCCATTGGACTAAGTGTAGGAACATCGGCCACCATTGCTAAATTAATTGGCTCCGGTGACAGTAGTAAGGCTCGTCAGTTGACGACTGATAATCTGTTACT
>JAGPUU010000281.1 GCA_018067325.1 Amphritea sp. | reverse complement strand
CCTCTTGGACCATCGGCTCTGCTGCCTTATTGGCTACGGCATAATAAGCAAAGTTGGAAATAGAGGCTGCACTCTCAGCTTTAAGAATATAATCAATCAACTTATGAGCCGCTTGCTTATGTGGCGCATCGGACGGGATAGCAAGCAGGTCAAACCAAACCAGCGTCCCCTCTTTCGGAATAGAATATCCGATATTCACACCCTGACCCGCCTCTTCAGCACGCCCCTTAGCCTGCAGTACATCACCATTATAGCCAAGTGCTACACAGGTATCGCCATTAGCCAGATCAGATATATAGCCTGCCGAATCAAATTTACGGTAGCTATCGCGTACAGACTTAAGCAACTCTGATGCTTTCTTCAGGTCAGCCTTTTTCTCTGAATTTGGATCTAGCCCCAGATAGTTAAGCGCGATAGCAACAACCTCTGCTGGCGAATCAAGCAGAGTAATACCGCAATCCTTAAGTTTAGCCGCAATCTCAGGCTTAAAAATAATATCGAGCGAATCGACCGGGATATCGCCCAGTCGTTCTTTCAGCATATCAACATTGTAGCCAAGCCCTATCGTGCCCCAGGCATAAGGAACATTATGCTTATTGCCTGCATCGTGACGCGAGATCTTCTCTACCATCACAGAATCAAGGTTACCGTAATTACTCAGTTGACTACGATCAATCTCGGCATAGATTCCTGCCTGAACCTGGCGTTCAAGAAATGATCCGGTTGGCACTACCACGTCATAGCCTGAACCACCCGCCATCAACTTCGCTTCCAAACCTTCATTAGAATCGTAAACATCGTAGTTAACTTTAATGCCGGTTTCTTTAGTAAAATTATCCAGAATTTCCGGGCTGATATAATCAGACCAGTTGTAAAAATTTACAACCTGCTCTTCGGCAATTGCTGTGGTGGAAACTGATACAGCCAGTGCTGCTGCAAGACCAAGTTTCTTCGGATTCATTTTATTACTCCATTCTGGTGCTTCTGATATCGCAGCCTTGGCTGTCTAATCATGTAAGCATTAACTCTTTTGATACCGCAGTGCGGCGCTCATCAGAGCCACATATTTTTGTTGTTATTGTCATGGCTGCCCCTCTGATCAAGGAAGCAGCGCTCAAGCTTCTCAGACTGTCACAGTATTTTCTGCGACTAGTAAAAATGTACGACAACCTCCCTGTCGTCTATATACCCATCAATGGGTATCAAAACAAAAAACGTTATAAATCAATTAATTAAAGCAATCCAAGGTAGGATTTATACTCGATATCAGAGATCTGTTCGCTGATCTTGCGCTGCTCCTGACGCTTGGCTGCAGAGAACACCCGGACAAACTCCTCACCCAGATATTCCTTAAGCACATCACTGCCTGCAAACAGATCGGTGGCCTGGTCCCACTTAGTCGGCAATACCAGCTCTCCATCCGCTTCAACATAAGCATCACCCTCAATAGGCGCAGGTGGCATCAGCTTGTTTTCAATACCGTACAATGCTCCAGCCAGAATAGACGCCAGCACCAGATAAGGGTTTGCATCCGCACCGGAAACCCGATGTTCAATCCGTCGTGCCACGCCGGGACTCTCGGGAATCCTGATCGCAACAGTTCTGTTCTCATAACCCCAGCTGGCAAAAGTAGGCGCATGAGCTCCCGCCATAAAGCGTCTGTATGAGTTAAGGTGTGGAGCAAATACCAGCATACTGTCAGGCATCATATGCATCAGACCAGCCACTGCATTCTTAAGAACATCGGTACCCTCTTCTCCACCGTTATCAAAAACGTTGTTACCCGCCTCATCCAACAAGCTGAAGTGGACATGAAAACCGTTACCGCTTTTATCGGCATATGGCTTAGCCATGAAAGTCGATGAGTGGCCATGCTTTCTTGCTATACCTTTCACCAGCCGTTTGAATAAAATTGCCTGATCACCCGCCAGAAGAGGGTCATCAATATGCATAAGGTTTATTTCAAACTGCCCAGGGCCCAGTTCAGAAATAATAGTATCCGCAGGAACACCCTGTATTTCGCAAACCTCTCGAACCTCAGCAAAAAATGCTGATAAGCCATCCATCTCATCAATAGAATAACAATCGGTCTCACTCAAACGGCGCCCATGACCTTCAGATAGCACCGGCGGCTTAGGACGCTGAGTCTCTTCAGACTCGCTATCCATCAGGTAAAACTCAAGCTCTGTAGCCACTACCGGGGTAAGCCCCATCCCTTTAAAACGCTTAACCACCCCAGCCAGAACCTGACGGGGATCACAACCAAAGGGAGTACCGTCGGGATTCGACATCATTGCCAGAATCTGATCGCGGGGCTCTTCAGCCCAGGGAACTGGAATCGCAGTATCGCCCACCGGCATGCAGATGCCATCCATATCTCCTGTTTCAAAGACCAGGCCGTTATCCAGAACATCATCGCCCCAGAAATCGAATCCCAGAACGGAGCGAGGCAGCTTAACGCCCTCTTCAAAAACCTTAGCCACTGCGTTAGCAGGTAAACGCTTACCTCGAAGGTTACCGTTCAGGTCGGTTATAAACAGATCAAACTCTTTATCTTTATTAGATGTCATAAGACTCTCACTCGAAATCTTCCATACCCACCCGCTACCTGGCAGGAGATACAACATAGCTGTAATCAGCATAGCCCAATTAATAGGGACAAACTTACTTTTGTGATCACAAACAATTATTCAATGTGATCACATTTTTTTCTGGCAGTCAATATCGACTTATATTACAAAAGTCGTGTAGCCTATTTAGTGATCGCATTATTATATAAGACAACCTGTAAACAGGTTCCCAGAGAAACAAGGCCAATACCCATGCAGATTATGGACAAGAAATCTCCGATACATATAACCATATCCGAGCGAGATGACTCTGTAACTATCACCCAATGGGTATACCAGACCCTGCGCAACGCCGTCATGTATGGTGAGATACTGCCCGGTAGAGCGCTAACTATCCGAGAACTAGCAGGGATTCTGGACGTTAGCCCCATGCCTGTTAGAGAGGCATTAAGGCAACTTGCGGCGGAGAATGCTCTGGAAATTCAGGGTAACCGACGGGTAATGGTTCCTAAAATGACCGCTATGAAGTTTAGCGAGTTATGCGAAGCCCGAATTGCGATTGAATCACATGCCGCAGCCCGGGCATTACCCTATATCGACCGGGACCAACTCAGCCAGCTACGGGCACTAGATAGCCTTATAGATGAAGCTCAGGAGGAAAAAAATCTGGCACAGATCAGCACGCTCAATCAGAATTTTCACCGTGCGCTATATACCGCCAATCCTCACCAGGTCACATTACCATTGATAGAAAGCCTCTGGTTACAACTCGGCCCTTTTATGCGGCTGGCCACGAGCCAACTGGAAGAGCATTATCTGGTTGATCGCCACAATGAAGCGATGACAGCTATCGAAAAGAAAGACGCCTTTGCCCTGCAGATAGCTATCGCTGCCGACATTCGTGAAGGTATCGCATTCGCCGGAACACCCGAAATGCTCCATGCCTTTATCGAGAACGCAGGCACTTGATTTCAAGTGCTATTCTAGTTATTTAACTTCAACATTCGTTGATAAAACTAGCTGTCCGATAAGAAAACTCTTACTCTTTAGTATATTTTTTTGTTGACTTTAATATTTTGTGATCACAAAATGATTCACACAAACGGGATTTTTGGATCCAGTTTCATAGATTTTATGATCACAATATATTTTACTGCACCGCTTAGATTGTAAGTTCGGTGACAGGCTGGGAGAGAGTCAATGCTCGAAGATAAAACCAATATTTCAGCAAATACCGCTGATATTCAGGCGATTGATGCCGACCATCATATGCACCCGTTTAGCAATACCGGCGCTCTCAATAAAAAAGGGGCGCGAGTAATCACCCGGGGAGAAGGCGTTTACCTCTGGGACAGTGAAGGCAACAAGATTCTCGATGGCATGGCCGGATTATGGTGCGTCAACATGGGTTATGGCCGCTCTGAATTAGTTGAAGCCGCCAATACCCAGATGAAAGAACTGGCTTATTACAACACCTTCTTTCAAACCACTCATGCCCCGGTGGCCCAACTAGCGAAAGAGATCGCCAGCATAACCCCAGGTGACCTGAATCACATTTTCTTTGCCAACTCAGGCTCAGAAGCCATCGATACTATTATGCGTATGGTTCGCCAGTACTGGAGTATCAAAGGCAAACCTTATCGCAACATCCTGATTTCACGTGAAAACGCCTACCACGGCAGCACGATTGGTGGCACAAGCCTCGGTGGAATGGGCGGCATGCATAGCCAGGGTGGCCCTCTGGTACCTAATATCGAACGCATCCGCCAACCCTACTGGTACGGCGAAGCCGGCGACATGTCAGAAGAAGAATTTGGTATCGTCTGCGCTAAAGCTCTTGAAGATAAAATTCTTGAAGTAGGACCGGATAATGTTGCAGCCTTTGTTGGCGAACCTATCCAGGGGGCCGGCGGTGTTATTGTTCCACCGGCAAACTATTGGAGCGAGATCCAGAAAGTTTGTAATAAATATGACATCCTACTGGCAGCAGATGAAGTTATCTGTGGTTTTGGTCGCACCGGTAGCTGGTTTGGCAGTGAAACGCTGGGCATCAAGCCTGACATCATCTCAATGGCCAAAGGATTGTCATCAGGTTACTTGCCCATTGCAGCTGTTGCAGTAGGCGACCGAATCGCCAACGCCTTTATCGAACACGACCATGATTTCAATCACGGCTTCACTTATTCCGGGCATCCGGTTGCCGCTGCCGTTGCCCTTGCCAACATTCAATTGATGAAGAAAGAAAATATTGTTGAGTATGTGGCCAATGATATTGGCCCTTACTTCCAACAGAAACTCCGCGAAGCGGTTGGTGATAATCCGCTGGTAGGTCACATCGAAGGTGTGGGTCTGGTTGTCGGTATCGCGCTAGTCAAAGACAAAGAAACTAAAGAGCTCTTCGGTGATGATATTGATATCGGCATGATCTGTCGTGACCACTGCTTCAGTAACGGCCTGATAATGCGTGCAGTGGGGAGTCGCATGGTACTGTCTCCCCCTCTGGTAATCAGTCATGATGAAGTTGACGAGCTCTGTGAAAAGGTTCGCCTGTGCTTTGACCTGACGCACAAGTCGGTCAGCTAAGTGCCTGTTAAAATTCCTGCATAACTTTTCACTATCGTCATGCAGGCTGAAGCTGGTGAGCTAGCAAAGCTCACCAGCTCGCCTTATTCGGCTGCAACAGAACTATTGAAGATGGCTCTTTAGTTCCTGGAAGTTTGCAGCCGGATCTTTTTATTCACTGCGCCATTCAACCAGGAGACACGCCATGCAAAGCAATCGAGCTCAGCAATGTGCGGCTGACCACTGGCAAAAGGATCTTGCTGCGCTGATAGACACAATACGCCTACCTAGTTTCGGCGGTCTGTTAGAGAACTTTTTAGCCAGTCAGTGTCACTTTGATACCCTGCTGATGGTAACCTTCAAAAAATCCCTTAAACCACTCATTCTTCATCCAACCAACCCGGCCGAACAAAGCCTGACTCTACACAACTACATCAACGGGGCCTATATTCTCGATCCCCTTTTCAACGCGATCCAGAACGGTAATCTGAGGGAAGGTGTCAGTCGATTGATCGACATTGCACCGGATAGCTTTGAAACGACCCGATACTACCAAAGCTGCTACAAAGAGTTTGACCTGATCGATGAGATTAATATGGTGATAGAACTCGATTCTAAAGTTAACTGTGCAATCTCACTGGGGCGCAAAACCAACCGGGGCACCATAACCCGGGCAGAACTAACCCGTCTGAATGACATTTACCCTGTGGTTAAGTCGATTATTCGACAATTTTGGTTGTCGCAATCCCAGGAATTCGTTAAATACGAAAAATCGGAAGGCCCGATGAATCAGGCCATCAGCACCTTCGGCAGCGGTGTTCTGACTCCGCGAGAGCAGCAGATTGCCGGTCTAATACTTCAGGGACACTCCTCAAAAGCGATCGCCAACATGCTGGAAATCAGCCTGGGCACCGTAAAAGTCCACCGCAAGAACATCCATACCCGCCTCAATACCTCCACCCAGGCCGATATTTTCACCCTGTTTCTGGCACATCTTAAAGAGCTGGACCCAACGGCTAATTCTTAAGTTGCTAGAACGGCGCTTCGCGCCTGCTAGCAACTAGATTAAAAGCTTCGTTTTTCTTGCTAGAAAAATCCGTAACTCGTGGCTCTAGATAGCTATCACCAATAAACCCAATAATTTTTCATTTACAGGCAGCTTTAGCATGCACCCTGAGTGCCCAATTAAATCGCGGCTAGAAGCCACTCCTACAAAAAAAACAAGGCAGAAAGTCGCACCTCACTAATCAAACGACCTGGAATAACACTGGACTATCTAACACCTGCGGCCAAAATTAACGAGTGTGGTTCAGACGGCCTAAGCCGCCATAAGTATTAATGCCACTCGGACCTAAGAAGCTCTCTAATCAATTGATACCTTGAGGGTAATGCTCGGTGTTTTTTAGTAATAAGGAAAACTCTTTCGTTAACTAGTGAAGCTAAAACAGCATTACGTATTCGATCTGGATAAGGAAATACATCCAGTGAAGATTTTGGAATAACTGTAAATCCTAAGCCCATTGAGACTGGTAATAATATTTGGCTTAACTGATTTATATAGCCCGTTTGAGGGAGTTGATCCATGCCCTTAAACTCGCCCGAAAAGTTCTTTTCTAATAGTTGAGTAGCGTAGTGGTGTCCATCTGGGTGATTTATAAACCCTAGTTCTAACAATACTTCCCATGTTGGCTCCGATTGAGCAGGCATCACCAGGCAAAGAGCGTCTTCACCGAGCGGCTCTTGTATCAGACTAGGGTCGTTCACTTGTTGTGTAACAATGCCAAAGTCAGATTGATTTTTTTTGATCAACTCTATAATGGTTGTATTAGGCGCCGCTTCAACACTAACTGTAAGACCAGAACGTTCTTTTTGCAGGTTAAGTAACTTAGGGTAAAGCTGCATTGCCATTGAGCCAGAGCACGCCAACGTACAGTGACCTATGTTTACATCATCGCTCGCAATAGTATTAAGTAAATCGGATTCCGCCTTAAATTGTTTTAACCCGTACTGAAACAAGCTCTCACCAGCAGTCGTCAATTCGAATTTCTTCCCATACCGGTTGAGTAATGTTGTGCCAAGCTGGATTTCAAGTTTTTTGATGTGCTGGCTAACACCAGGCTGAGTCATGCTTAACTCTTCAGCGGTATGTGTAAAGTGGTTTGTTTTAACCAAATTCATAAATGTACGAAGGAATACAGGATTTATCATAATATTAAATTATCATAATGATTATTAATGATAATTTAATATTAGCATGAAGTTTTTATAAAGTACTCCTAGTTAATAATCCTTTGGAGTAACAGCCATGACAGGCACTTCCCTTCAGTCACATGCCAGCCAATACCCTCGTACATTTTCACATATTGGAATTTCGGTTCCAGACCTTGATGCAGCAGTAAAGTTTTATACGGAAGTGCTAGGGTGGTATCTGATTATGGAGCCTACAGAAGTTACAGAGGATGACAGCCCCATCGGAGAAATGTGTACCGATGTATTTGGCGCTAAGTGGGGGTCTTTTAAGATCGCCCACCTTTCAACGGGTGACCGAATTGGTATTGAGCTATTTCAATTCAGGAATCAACAAAACCCTGACGATAATTTTGAATATTGGAAAACGGGTGTATTCCATTTCTGCGTTCAAGATCCAGATGTTGAAGGTTTAGCTGATAAAATTGTCGCCGCAGGAGGTAAAAAACGAATGCCTAAGCCCCGTTATTATTATCCAGGTGAAAAGCCATATCGAATGATTTACATGGAAGATCCCTTTGGTAATATTCTTGAGATTTATAGCCATAGTTACGAATTACACTCTGCATCAGGTGCTTATAAGTAGGTAACAAAAAAACCGCCAGATGGCGGTTTTTTTCTCGAGATAAAAGAGGACAGATTTGTTTTCCCTAAAAGCCGGCTCTCGTATTTCCCTCTGTGGACTCTGTGGTAAAACTGCTT
>JAGPUU010000277.1 GCA_018067325.1 Amphritea sp. | reverse complement strand
TTACCCAGACCAAATGCGTTACCATTCCCCTTACTATTTCCGCCAGCGTTACTGCTGTTACCACCGCCGTTTCCGCCGCCGTTACCACCGCCGTTTCCGCCGCCGTTACCACCGCCGTTACCACCGCCGTTTCCGCCGCCGTTACCACCGCCGTCGCCTTTCGCCAGAGCTATGCTCCCGAGATCCAGACCGGTGATTTGCTGAGTGATAACAGGTGAAACCGCCAAGGTGACAGCGAGAGTTGTTGCGCTAAGAAGGGGAAAAGCTGCTTTAAGGTGCATGAGAGTTACCTTTATATGCCTATATCCATTAGCCTACTGGGGTTATTGCATTGTTACAAATGAAAATTATTCCACCCGGTTGCTGCTTCGCTCAATGATGTTACAGAAGTACTTAACCAGCAGTGGGTCGTGTTTAGTGCCTGATTCCATCTCGATCGTATCGATAATATACCGGTGGCTTCGTCCTTCATGGTAAGCGCGGGTATACGCCATAGCGTCATAGCTATCGACGATGCTGATGATACGGGCACCTACTGGAATCGTTTCTCCTGAAATCTTGTCAGGATAACCGCCACCATCAAAGTGTTCATGGTGGTGGCGGATGATATGAGCGGTTTGAGATGCACCATCCAGTTCGGTTGATAATACAATCTGCTCCCCGATAATCGGGTGTTGATGCATCATTTTCCAATCATCTTGATTCAGTGCGCCCGGTTTCATCAAAATATTATCGGGAATGCCGATTTTGCCAATATCATGGAATTTAGAACTGATACGCAGAGCGCTTATATCATCCTCTGATAGCCCCGCTGCTTTAGCCAGTTCAGTTGCCATGGTTTGTACCCGATCGGAATGCTCCAGCGTTGACTGATCCCTAAAGCCCAGTGCTGTCGCTAGTGCTTTGGTACGAATCTCTAAGGCTTGATAAGTGAATTTCTCAATCGGGCTCATTCCAGTTCCTAGTGTAATCGACCTGATAGTCGTACCGCTTTACTAGCGAAAGTATTCTGTAGCTCTGTCTCAATTTCTGGGAGAGAGTCTTTAATAGCATGAATAGATGCTATTTTAATATGTTTGGAGCGTTGTCGGCATCTATCCCAGTGCTAACCATATGCCGACTCCTATCATAAGAGAGCCGGCAATTCTGTTCATCAGTTTTACATTTCCACGATCCAGTAGCAGATGGCGCAGGGCTTTACCTCCGCTGGCGTAGATTAATAGACAGCTAAACTCTAACAATAAAATCATCGCTATGAGTATTGAAAGCTGAGGGGCAAGCGGCTGATTCTGGTCCAGAAAGGGTGGCAGCAGGGTGACAAAGAATGCCCAGCCTTTGGGATTGGCTATAGCAGTAATGAAACCGTTCAGGGCTAACTGAGAGTTACCCTGTTGTTTTACTTCTGATCCCGGCTCGGGCATTACTAGTTTGCCTTTCGACTGCCACATCTGGATACCTATCCAGCCCAGATAGGCTCCGCCGCCCAGCTTCAAAAAGATGAAGGCTTCGGGGAATTGCAGCATGAGTGCAGCGACACCAATAGCGGCTGCTGTGGCAACCAGACCTACCCCGATCAATTCACCCCACATCATATGCAGACTGCGTCGCACACCGATTGACATGCCCAGGCTTAATGCCAGTGTCATGCACATACCCGGAGTGATAGAGACGAAGAAAAACGTAGGTATGAAAATAGAGAGTATAGCGACTGACATCCATGCCTCGGAAATCGATGATTAAAGCGGGAGTTTACTCTTTCATTAGGCAATAAAAAAGGCCACCCGATAAAGTCGGTGTGGCCCTAATCAGGCAGAAGTAGGGGATCTGTACGTACCTGATTCAGTGGTGTGCGATTTTTAGAAAGTACGCGATACGCTTAACAGCAGAGTATTATCATTGCGGAATGCGCCTGAATCGATTTCATCAGCACTTTCGATGCTATTAAAGAGATAGGCTGCGGAAAGATCCAGACCTACTGCAGAGCCAGAGATGCCAATAGAATAGTCCTGGAAATCATTGATATCAGTGGTGCCATCCCAATAGTCGCCAGTGCTGTATCCGGCATGCAGATCTAAACTAACTTCTTCGGTCACACCGACGCTATAATCAGCGCTGTAATACTGAGCAGACTCACCTGTGTTAAAGAAATCATCGGAGTAGGCAAAGGTGAAGCCAAGATCGCCGTAGTACAGACCAAGTGCTAGTTCGCCATACTCTGCATCAGAGTTGTAGCCAGGGTATGTATAGAACGCGTACGAAACGTCATAGCTCAAATCATCATTGATATCGTTACCATAGCCAACGTAGTAATCGATCTCCAGCTTCGCATCATCTTCAAAATCGACATTGCTGCCCCAGACGCCAGCATAAACGCCATTATCAAAAGCAACATCAAGACTTCCCTGTACGGCAGGGTCGCCAGCTGACTGTGAGATACCGCGGAAGCGGTAGTCATTAGTGAATGATACGGTACCGGACACTTCAGCCGCTTGAACTGTTGTTGCCAGCGCCATAGAAGCAACCAGACCTGTAAAAATCTTTTTCATCGATTACACCCTGTTTTTTTTAGTATGAGCCTCGATTATCTGAAAACATGAGCTACTAAATAAATACCTAGGGGTAGGTATCTACCAGGGGGTATATGACTGGGGGAATCGGTTAGATACCTCTTCGTATGTATAGAGAGCAGGGTGAAGAGCTACATATACTGTCACAAATACGATTGGGTGAGTTGGCTGAGCTTCTTACCTTATTTTGATTACGGCGAGCCGTAGTTATTGAGACAGAGATTGTGGAGAAGAAAATAGATGAAAAGCTATTCTGAATGGAAGGCAATGAGTGAAGCCCTGGGCCTCCAT
This sequence comes from Amphritea sp., assembly GCA_018067325.1. Lineage (GTDB taxonomy): Bacteria > Pseudomonadota > Gammaproteobacteria > Pseudomonadales > Balneatricaceae > Amphritea. Next base: position 3,186 of record JAGPUU010000277.1, on the reverse strand, counting down.
AATAATGCATATATCAATGGCGAGTTTCAGCCAGCAGTAAGTGGAGAGACTTTCCCCTGTATCAACCCAGCGACGGAAAAGCTGCTAGCAGATGTGGCCAGCTGTGATGAGGCGGATGTAGATATTGCTGTGGCGCATGCCCGCGAAGTTTTCAGGTCTGGAGTCTGGTCTGAGATACACCCTAGGGAGCGCAAGAAGGCGATGCAGAAGTGGGCAGATCTGATTGAACTGCACCAGGATGAATTTGCCCTGCTCGATACATTAGATATGGGTAAGTCTATCTCTGAGATGGTTAATATTGATGTGCCGGATGCGATCGATTGTATCCGCTGGACCGCTGAAAGCATCGATAAGATATACGGAGAAATTGCACCGACAGGTGATGATACTCTGGCGATGATTCACCATCAGCCGGTGGGTGTTGTTGGCGCGATTACCCCATGGAACTATCCATTGTTGATGGTGAGCTGGAAAATAGCTCCCGCCCTTGCTGCGGGTAATTCAGTCATTCTTAAACCTTCTGAAAAATCTCCATTGAGTGCGTTGCGTCTGGCGGAATTGGCTGTTGAAGCTGGCATACCAGCGGGCGTGTTTAATGTGCTGCCTGGCTTTGGTCATACTGCCGGTAAAGCGTTAGCGCTGCATATGGATGTTAATGTACTGGCCTTTACCGGTTCAACCCGGGTGGCAGGTATGTTGATGGGGTATGCCGGTGAATCAAATATGAAGCGGGTGTGGCTGGAAGCTGGGGGTAAATCTCCGAATTTGGTATTTGCTGATGCGGATATCAAAGCGGCTGCGGCGGCTTCCGCAGCGGCGATTTTTTGTAATCAGGGCGAAGTCTGCATCGCCTGTTCCCGTCTGTATGTCGACAAGAGTATTAAGGAAGAGTTTGTTGCTGCGCTGGTGGAAGCGGCCGCAAGGTTCCAGCCGGGCGATCCACTAGACCCTGCGACGACGATGGGGCCGATGGTAGATGGTACTCAATTGGCCACTGTTGAGCGTTATATCCGTTCTGCAGAGGAGGAGGGCGGTAAAGTCATTATGGGCGGAGTTCCAGAATATCAGGAAGGTAAAGGGTTCTTCGCGAAGCCAACCATTGTGGATGATGCTCACAACGGCATGACCTTTGTTAAAGAGGAGATCTTCGGGCCTGTGTTAGCGGTATGCGAATTCGAAACGGAAGAGGAAGCGATCGCTCTGGCCAATGATTCTGTCTATGGGCTGGGTGCTGCAGTTTGGACGCAAAACCTTTCCCGTGCGCATCGTGTTAGCCGGAAGGTAGAAAGCGGTATGGTGTGGGTCAATACCTGGGGTGAAGGTGATAGTACGGTGCCCTTTGGTGGCGTCAAAGCGTCGGGTAATGGTCGTGATAAATCACTACATGCGCTGGAAAAATATACCGATATTAAGAATGTTTTGATTCGGTTGTAAAAGCAGTCGCTAGATCGGGGCTTCGCCGCTGGTTAGATGTCGCTGCGCGACTTGCTAGTCGCTAGAAAAAAAACCGCCATTTGGCGGTTTTTGTTTTAAAAGCCGCCGCGAGAGGGGGAGGTAAATCAATTACTCTGTCCCCATTGATTTTAATTTAAGCGTGCATCGTCTGAGAGTTTACTAAGTCTTGCGAGTACATCAGCGGTGGTGCGGAGGCAGAAGAATGCACCAGCGGCGTCAGCGCGTTCTTCCAGCACTTCACAGGAAGCAAAGATCTCCCCACGTAACTCCTGTGCGGACCAGGGTAAAAATATCTCCGATTCAATCATGTCTTTTTGAAAAAACTGCACAATATTGGAATGCAACTTTGCTATATCTTCATCACGGCGGGCGCTAAGCACTATACAGTCGGGGTATTTGGCTTTTAGTTCGGCGGTACGTTCTGCTTCTGAGGTTGCGTCGACCAGGTAGTCGATTTTATTGAACACTCGAATGCGTGGCACAGTATCGGCACCAATCTCTGCTAATACCTTATCGGTGACTTCAAGCTGGGCTTCAAATCCGGGGTCGCCAGCGTCAATAACGTGCAGTAACAATGATGCGTTAAGGGCTTCATCCAAGGTTGATTTGAACGAGGCCACCAAACCGTGGGGTAGGTTTTTGATAAAACCAACGGTGTCACTCACTAGTACTTTAGGCACGCTTTCTGGGTGCAAGGTGCGAACTTTGGTATCCAGCGTGGCAAACAGTTTATTGGCCACTAATACTTCTTTGCCTGTTAGGGCGCGCATTAAGGTCGATTTCCCCGCGTTGGTATACCCGACCAGCGCCACTTGGTTTAGCTCTGTTTGTGTCTGACGTTGTGAACGCTGGGTATCGCGATTCGCTTCCATTGCATCAATTTCTTTCTGTAACTCGGCAATACGATCACGAACCTTACGGCTGTCCATTTGGTTCCGTGATTGCCCAGTGCCGCGGCCTCCGGTGCCGCTACGCTGTCGACCTGAAGGCCCTGCACGTTTGGCTGCTTCACGAAGTCGCGGTGCCATATAAGTGAGGCGAGCAATTTCAACTTGTACCCTTGCTGCGTGCGAGCTGGCGTTACGATGAAAAATCTCAAGGATGACCACCGTGCGATCCATCACCTCACAACCGACTTCAATTTCCAGATTGAGCGCTTGAGACGGCGAGATCTCATGGTCGACCAGGATAAACTCCACGGCATCACCGGCCTCCTGTGAATCAGCTTGCGACAATCTATCTGCGTTGGTTTGTTGGTCTTCTATGAACTGTTGTATCTCCACCCGTTTACCGACGCCCATATACGCCGTCGAATCAAAAGACGAACGCTTTTGAGTAAATTGACCAACCACCTCTAGCCCTAAGGTTTTTGCTAAATCAGCCAACTCAGCCAACGACGACTCGAATTCAACATCGTCAACATTATCTAATTGCACAGCAACGATCAGCGCACGCGGAAGGCGTGGTTCTTCGGGGTTTTGCATAGAGTGGTTTCTCATGGGGGAGGGGCGCGGACGTTTAACACTAGCGTCACACGGTATGGAGTGTACACAACACTGAGTCGAAAACCTAAGTGTTGGCAGATACACCTTTAATACCAGTCAGAAAAAAAACCGCCATATGCGGTTTTTTTGTTACCTACTTATAAGCACCTGATGCATAGTGTAATTCGTAACTATGGCTATAAATCTCAAGAATATTACCAAAGGGATCTTCCATGTAAATCATTCG
>JAGPUU010000275.1 GCA_018067325.1 Amphritea sp. | reverse complement strand
TAGGGCCAATCGATAGGGTTGCATCAGGCTTACTTAAGCTCGATGTAAGCCTGGGAGCGAATTTCACGCAACCAGTTTTGTAGTTCTTCATTGAACTTACGTTGTCTTATCGTTGCCCGAGCCTGATTAGTCTGCATCTCATCACTCATATCCTGCTCGCGGTCATCTTCTACTTTGAGAATGTGCCAACCAAAGCGGGACTCAAAAGGGGAGCTGAGTTTACCTTTAGGGGTATTAAACATAACTTGTTCAAACTCAGGCACCATCTGTCCAGCCTGTGCCCAACCCAGGTCGCCGCCTAATGAACCGCTGCCAGCGTCATCGCTGAGTTGTTTAGCTAATTCATCAAACGGTACGCCTTCTCTAAGCTGCTGATAAATTGACTCGATCTCACGGCGGGTCTGAGCTGGAGAACGAATTTCATTTGGACTCAGTAGGATGTGTCGGACTTTTACCTGTTTGACCAGCTGAACACTACCACCCTTTTTTCCGAGGACTTTAAGAATATGGAAACCGCTCGGGCTGCGTAAAGGCTCGCTAAACTCACCTGTCTTGAGTTTCTTAGCCGCTGATGCAAACTCTTCAGGCATCTCATTGAGTTTTCGCCAGCCTATCGCCCCACCTTTTAAAGCGTTTGGCCCTTTGGAACGTGAAACCGCGGTTTCAGCGAAATTGGCACCGTTTTTGAGCTGCTCAGATATTTCTTCAGCTTGCTGCTGGGCTGACTGGATCATCTTAGCAGTCGCCTGCAATGGTACGGCCACCAGTATCTGAGAAAGGTTGTAACTTTCAGCACTTAGCTGTTGTCCCTGTTCAGAATCAAGGTAGTTATTGATCTCTTGTTGGGAAACATTGATGCGGCTGTTGACGATACGTTGCTGAATCCGTTGGATCAGCATCTCGTTGCGAATCTGTTGTCGGGCCTGAGCGTAATCCTGGCCTTCTGCGATCAGAGCTTCACGGAACTGCTCTAACGTCAGGTTTGACCCTGCCGCTATCCGCTCCATTGAGGCGTTCAGTTCGCTGTCGCTGATTCTGATTCCCCGCTCTTTGCCTATCTGCAGTTGAATGTTGTCCAGGAGCAAACGGTCCAGTACTTGATCCTGGAGTATCATCTCATCAGGTAGGCTGCGTCCCTGGGCACTGAGACGAGCTTTGATTATTGCTTCTCGGTTACTTAGTTCGCTTTGCAGCACAATGTCATCATTGACGATGGCTATGATGCGGTCAATAGGAGTGTCTACGGCGCTGGCCGAGACGCTTAATCCAAGTATTAGGGTAGCCAAACCTGGCTTGAGTATGTTCATGAGCTTAGTAGTCATTAGTCTCTTCACGTTCTTTAAAACCAAAAATATCTTCCAGGGCGGTACTGTCATTACCAACCTCACCTAGTCCTTTTAGGACAAACTGCAGGAATAGAGCGGTGTCTTCCTGACCCTCGCTATCATCCTCTATCCACTGTCGTGCAGCAACCCGAACTTTCCAACAGCAACTGGCATACTCAAGTCCAAACAACGCTTCAGGCGTTTGCGAGTTTTCTAAATCTTTCTGCCACAGTCCCATCGCGCTCCATTCTGGCGATAGAGGCCAGATAAAAGAGAACTCTGCCTGGTTTCGCAGGTCTTCCCGGTAGCGATAACTGAAGCTGATCGCTTTGTTAGGTGCCGGGAGATAGCGGACTTTTAGATTGTTTTCTAATGGATCGAGTGATTGCTTATCCAGCTCAGTATCAATGGATAGCTGTAGATCTGAATAGGGGCTCCAGCTGGCTTCGGCGGCAAAGTTTGATTGTGCCTCAGTATCGACACTGGTATCGCCATTAAGTTGCACACTGCGGTCAGCAAAGTAATAGGCTTGTGCTAATCCCAGTCGAGCCTTTTCACTACCGTCGCTCCGATAGAACGCTGAACTGATACCAAGTGAAACCTGTTGGCTATCACCAATCTTATCTAATCCGGTAAAGCGGTTTTCCCGGAATAAGCTCTGATAGCTAAAATCAGTTTCAGCGGTATCAAAATCAGGAATGCCTTGTTGATCTTTTTCCTGGCTGTAAAGTGCGAATAATCGAGGCTCAAGAGTTTGAGTGTAACTGCCGGCCTGACGTTCGAAAATTAAACCTGAATCAAAACTAAACAGGCCTACCGCGCGATTGATGCTGTCGTCTTCTCCGGCAATTTGATCTTCCAGGTTATACTGACTAAGCCAGGCTGTAGCCTTAGGTGTCATGTACCCCCAACTCCAGACAGTAGGTGCGCTGAGAGAAGGCTGCAGATGCAATCGGCTACCTGTTACCCGGTCAATGCCCGTGAGATCATCTATTTTACGATCAAATAGAGAGGCATCGGTCAGATAGCTAAAGACAACCTCTTGTGTCTGATTATAGATGTGGCGTCCTTCCACCTGTAATTGCGGCATCCGCTTATAGGGGGACTTACTGCTATTAATGGTCTGATAACTGTGAGCTTTGAGTGTGGCTGACCAGTTTCTTTCGCTGTAAGTTACTTGAGCTTGCTGGTCCAGATGGTTGGATCGATCAACCTCCAGACTAGACCCCAGATCATCGAAGTATTTATCATCACTGATAGCGTTGTAATCGACCAGAGTACTCCAGGCGTCCTGTTGACCCGTGTGATCTACACCAACTAGCCAGCGGTCCTGGTTAGTCTGATTATCATTAATTAACAGACCGGTACTCAGAGCCTGTTGGCCATAGTCATTCAGATAGCGGAATTCATTTTCAAGTAACAGACCGCGCTTGGTAAATACACTGGGCGTCAGGGTGTCATCGTAGTTTGGCGCCAGATTGAAATAATAGGGTGTAGCAATCTCAAGGCCATCTTCGCTTGAGTGGCCGAATGATGGAAACAGGAAACCGGAATGGCGCTTATCGTCAATCGGGAATTCCAGATAGGGAAAATAGAAAATGGGTGTGTCTGCGATTTTAAGGGTGGCGTGGCGCGCGGTACCGAAACCACGATTTGGGTCCAGTACCAGAGAGTCTGCCGCTATTTCCCAACTTTCATCGTTAGGTGGGCAGGTCGTGTAGGTGCTTTGCTCCATCCGTATGCGATTGTCCTGCATGCGGATGATCCGATTGGCATCACCTCGCAGGGATTGTTCGTGTACTACATAGTCGGCACGACTAACAATGGTCTCACCGGTTATTGCATTAGTTTGCGCTTGGGTGCCCCGGAGTAACATTCCCGGTTCTCTGTACTGCACGTTGCCAATCATGTTGACCTGATTAGATATCTGATCAAACTGAGCTGAGTCGCTACGTAGATACCGACCTTGCTGGCGTAACTCAACATTTCCTTCGAGGCGGGTCAAACCGCCTAGTTGTGTTTCCGAGCGATCCGCATCGATTTGCAATTTGTCCTGGCTTACAGATGAACCTTGTCCTGTATCGCTTTGAGTCTCAGGCTCAATATATACACCATGGCAGGCTTTTGTTGCTTCGGATATTGGGTACCAGTCCAGATTGGCGTATCGTTTATCTGCGAGGTTGGCTGTTTCAACTGGGTTTGGTTTAACCGGGCTCTTTATAGAAGCTGGAAGGGCGTTGAGTACTTTTGTTGTCTGAGCGTTAGATGCTGTAACTGGTTTGGCCGATATAGATGATGCTGAAATTGCCTGATTATCAAGGCAGGACCAGCCGCCGGAGGCATTCGTTTCGCATACCCAGGCACCGTCAATCTGTTGAATAGGTTTGGCGGAAGCATATTCTACAGGTTGTATTTTATCAGTGTCGCTGGTGGCATTTTGTGCCGTAGCTTCCGATAGTTGATTATTTCCCTTGTCAGGGTTATCACATTGCCAGTCCTGGCCATTTTCCATTGTGCAGGTCCATAGCGCATTTTGGATATCTGAATCCAAATTGGCCGCGTGTAGGATCGCAGGCATTGTGGCGATGACCGCCAGTGTCAGTGTGTAGGAAGAACGTCTTGAGAACGGCATTCAGATAGTCCATTAGGCGGAGAAGAAAAACATCTATTTCTCTTATCGCTAAACCTTGATTCGAGTAACATACCTCATAGAGGGTGGCATGATAAAACATTCAGCTATAACAACGCTAGGGGATTGATAAATATGGGACAGCGGTTGGCCGGTCTTAAACACTGGGTAGAACATACTTTTAAGACGCTGAACATAGATCTGGCTGCCGACTGGCAGTGTGTTCCTGTCTCGGGAGATGCCAGTTTCAGACGTTATTTTCGATTAATAAGTCATGGGATGAGTTGGATTTTGATGGATGCTCCTCCGGAGAAGGAGAATAGTCATCCATTTGTGTGCATTGCCCGCGCCTGGGAACCTCTTGAAATTCATGCACCTATTATCCATGCGGTCGATTTAGAACAAGGATATATGTTGTTATCTGATCTGGGTGATGATCTTTATCTGAATGAATTGAGTGATGATAGTGCTGATGAGCTTTATGGAAGGGCTTTCAGTGCACTAACCCGGTTGCAGCAATGTCATAATATTGCTGATCATCCTTTACCGACTTATGACAGTGCTTTGCTTCAGCGGGAGATGGATCTGTTCCGTGATTGGTTGGTGACGGACTTGCTAGGAATCGCTATTGGTCCTGGCGTTAAGCATATGTTTACCGAAGTCTCTGAGTTTTTGATTAATTCCGCGCTGGAACAGCCCCAGGTTTGCGTTCACCGGGATTATCATTCGCGTAACTTACTGGTTGATGGAGAAAATACTCCCGGCGTTATCGATTTTCAGGATGCGGTTATAGGGCCTATTACCTACGACCTGGCTTCGTTGTTGCGAGATTGTTATATCGAGTGGCCTGACATGCGAGTTTACGGTTGGGTTGATCAGTTTGGTGAACTATTGGTCAATGATGGTTTGCTGGAAGAATATGACCGCGAGACTTTTTATCGTTGGTTTGATCTGATGGGGGCTCAGCGTCACCTGAAAGCGGCGGGTATTTTTGCCCGACTCTTTCTTAGGGATGGAAAATCAGGTTATCTTGCAGATATTCCCCGAACCTTGAATTACATTATTCGGGTAGCGGCCCGCTATGGTAGTTTAGTCACGTTTTCCGCCTGGCTGCAGGAGGTTGTTGTACCTGCTATGTATGCAAATGATCAGTTTGATAATAAGTTACTGGATCGGTGGTTTAGTTAATGCGGGCGATGATTCTGGCTGCGGGGTTGGGAACCCGCATGAGGCCTCTTACCCTGGAAACTCCGAAACCATTGCTACCGGTAGCCGGCAAACCGCTGATTCAATATCACATTGAACGCTTGGTGAAGGCTGGTATCACTGAGGTGGTAATCAATCATGCATGGCTGGGTGAGAAGCTAGAGGCCTATGTTGGAGATGGCTCGCGCTTTGGCGCAAAGGTTACCTGGTCTGCGGAGGCTGAACCGCTGGAAACCGGAGGCGGGATATTCAAGGCTTTGCCGCAGCTGAGTGAAGATGGTTCTCCCTTTGTATTGATCAATGGTGATGTGTTCACTAACTATCCGTTTGAGCAGTTGCTGAATCACAATGTCGCAGGAGATTGGTTGGCCCATCTGGTATTGGTGACAAATCCTGAGCATAATCCGGGAGGTGATTTTCAGCTGCAGAAGAATCATGTTTTCGAGAGTGGAGATGATTGTCTGACATTTAGTGGTGTTAGTGTGCTGTCACCAGTATTGTTTGATAGCTGCGCAGCCGGTAAATTCCCACTGGCACCGTTGTTACGCAGCGCGATGCAGTCGGGGCAGGTAAACGGTGAATTTTTTTCCGGCTATTGGCGGGATATAGGCACTCCTGAACGGCTTCAGGAGGTCAGTGAAGATATTGAGAAAGGTCGGATAGATGGCATTTAAAAGTGAAAAAGCAGGTTTTAGTCTGGGTCAGTTAATTCGACGCAATCGAACGTTGCTTGTGATTGGTGGTTTAATTGGACTCTTCAGCGGCGGACTTGTCGGGCTGTTATTCGGTGCGGGTATAGGTGTGGCAATCTCAGCCGCACTGAAAAATGCGCTGGGGCAAGCCTTGAACCCTCAGGATGCCTTTTTTAAGGCGACCTTCACTGTGATGGGGAAGCTGGCCAAAGCTGACGGTCGGGTCAGTCAGGAAGAGATTCAGTATGCCCGGGAAGTGATGAACCGGATGGGGTTGAGCGAAGAGCGTCGCAAAGAGGCTATGGAACTGTTCTCTCAAGGCAAGGAGAATGATTTTGATATAGCTGAAGTGATGCGACCACTGAGAGCGTTGATCCGCTTTCGTATCCCTCTGAAGTTGATGTTTGTCGAAATTCAATTGCAAGCGGCGATGGCTGATGGTCAGGTGAGTGAGGCTGAGACTATTATTATTCGTGAAGTCTGTGGTTTGTTGCAGATGTCACAAGCAGAAATGGCCGCGTTAATGGCGCGTATGCAATCGCAATTCTCTTACCAGCAACACAGCTATCAGTCGCATCAGGGAGGCTTTGTCTCCGAGCAACAGCTGTTGACAGAATCTTACGGGGTCTTAGGTGTAAAAGAGTCTGCATCAGATGCTGAATTGAAAAAAGCCTATCGTCGCCTGATGAGTCAGCATCATCCGGATAAATTGGTTGCTAAAGGGCTTCCGGAAGAGATGATGCAGCTGGCAAAGGAAAAAACGCAGGAGATTCAGGGCGCGTACGATCGAATTAAAACCGCTCGTAAAAAGCATTAAATGGTTCGAGTGAGCTGTTTAAAAGAAATCAACTTCCAGGGGCGAGTTCCATCGGCTCAACTTTAGGCATCGCTGGTGATTTTTCTGCCTGTCTATCAATGATACGGGTTTTTAAAATGCCTCGCAGCTGTCGGGTAAGCCATAGAGGTTCTCTCCGCGGGTCATTAGTGCGCTGATTCAGACGTATTTGCTGATAGCCGTTATTGCCACTTCGGCGAATAGTGCGCTTGCGCAGTGCTGCTTGCTGCTGCTTAAATTGATTGCTGTTAAACCATAGATCTAGTACTGGGGCCTTGGTTTCAGAGAGCATCTCAATCAACTTTGGCGCTGAGCTGTCTATAGGTTGAACCGGATCAAGCAATACTAAATAACGATCCTTTTGGTTTTCATCCTGAGAAAAGTAGTGCATGGCCCAGGTCGCTCCTTCACCAATCCCGAGAATGACGGTCAAGTTACCATCCAGATTCTTGAGCTGGTCAGAGGCTAGCTGCCCCAGCTCGGTAACTAGTTTGTTGTAGTCAGAATCATTGGTTTCCTCAGAGGCATTTGTTGACCTTGATTCCGGAGTTGAAATTGCATCCTCAACCGGTGATTCTGGCAGCTCTTCGGCACCCTCAGCTGTCGTTTGAATCTGACTTCTCTCCTGTAGGACGGGGAGTGTGCGCTCTGGAATAGCCTTAGCAGGTTGTTCTGGCAAGGTGAGGCTCAGGGTGTTCCAGTCGTACTCAGTCATTTGAGTGCGAAGAGGATGCACTATTGATGGCCAGTCTGCGCCGGTATCTCTGTCAGGAAAGATTAAAATGCTACCGACTGGGGATGGGCTCGCTGCTTTTTGCAGTAGGGCCAGCTGTTTTTGATCATTGAGTTCCAGCCATATTACTTCTGTCTCAGAATCTTGTGCTTTAGCCAGGTCTGTCTGGCGTTGCTGCGCAGGATCAGGCATGGCGCGCGCAGGTGTAGTATCAGTATCACTGTTTTCAATGCTATCTGAGGCGGGCACTGAATTTTCTACAGCGGTATCCTCTGCTGCAGGCAGTGCGGCGACAGAGCTTAAAAAAAGTGTAAAAATCAGTGGCTTAATCAGTTTCATGTTTCGATTATTAAAGAGCCAGCAGATATTAGCAAGAACAAAGCTGGTTGAGTTTCAAAGCGGGGAAAGTACAATAGCCGGATTCTTCTCTCTCTATTACTTTCCGAGTTATGCTAATGGCTGATTATAAGATTGCTCCATCTATTCTATCTGCAGATTTTGCCCGTCTGGGTGAAGAGGTAGATAACGTCCTTGCAGCCGGTGCTGACTACGTACATTTCGATGTGATGGATAATCACTATGTGCCTAACCTGACGATCGGTCCTATGGTATGTAAAGCATTGCGTAATCATGGCATTGAAGCGCCGATTGATGTGCACCTGATGGTGAAGCCAGTGGACCGTCTGATCGGTGACTTTATTGAAGCCGGCGCCAGTATCATTACTTTTCATCCTGAGGGTTCTGAACATATCGATCGTTCATTGCAGATGATTCGCGAGGGTGGTTGCAAGTCTGGATTGGTGTTTAATCCGGCAACGCCATTGAGCTATCTGGATTACGTAATGGATAAAGTTGATATGATTCTGCTGATGTCCGTAAATCCGGGTTTTGGCGGTCAAAAGTTTATTCCGGCTACCCTGGATAAACTGAAGCAGGCACGTAAGTTAATTGATCAGAGTGGCTACGATATCCGTCTAGAGGTTGACGGTGGAGTTACAGTGGCCAATATTGCTGAGATTGCTGCGGCGGGTGCAGATACCTTCGTCGCGGGCTCAGCAATATTTAATACGGATGACTACCAAGCGACTATCGATAAGATGCGTGCTGAGTTGGCTACAGTCTGAATAAGATAGCGGCATTGAAATCGCTATTTAAGGGGGAGTTACCCCAGCTGGTTCTCTTTGACCTTGACGGTACTCTGCTGGACAGTGTACCTGATCTGGCGCTAGCGGTTGATCGGATGCTGACCGCTATGGGGATGCCGGAAGCGGGTGAAGACAGAGTACGTAACTGGGTCGGCAATGGCGCTCAGATGTTAGTGAAACGTGCTCTGGTCGGCCTCGACTCTCCTGTGGAAAATGAACCTGAATTTGCACTGTTTGATCGGGCGTTTCCATTATTCTTACAGCACTATAGCGCCTGTTGTTCAGAAAAAAGCAAACTGTATTCAGGTGCTATTGAGCTGTTGACTGCTTTGCAGTCAGCACAGGTAGATATGGGGCTGATTACTAATAAACCGATCAGCTTTACTGAAACGCTGATGGATGACTTTGGCCTTAACGACTATTTTCCAATCATCTTAGGTGGTGATAGTCTGACCGAGAAAAAGCCACATCCGTTACCTTTGCTGTATGCGATGGAAAAGGCGGGTGTCGGCCCTGAAAAAACCTTAATGGTGGGAGACTCCCGCAGCGATATTGAAGCGGCCCAGGCAGCAGGCTGTAAAGTGGTCGCTGTTACCTATGGTTATAATCATGGCGAACCGGTTGCCCGTTATGCTCCAGATCTGATTGTTGATAACCTGGCAGAGCTGATTAACTGATCAGTTATTTACAGCTTCATCCAGTTCATCGAAAAGAGCCGTTCTGGCTGAGTTACATACCGCAAGTACTCCGGGATGACTGACTCTGCGTTCCAGTGATATGGCATAAAATCTTTCCCGTATATCATCCATACGACCGATAACTTCAACGCCATATTGACGGGTCATCTGCTGGGCTATAACCGTTGGCGCACAAAAAATACCGGCACCAGAAAGTCCAAAGGCTTCAATCAATGCCGTATCGGCACACTCTACCTGAATATCCGGTCGGATTTTGTGACGCTCAAACCAACGTTTAAGGCCTATTCCCCGTTCAGTTTCGGCTGAAGGCATGAGCATCGGAGCGCCCTCAAGAGACGCTGGAAAGTCTGCCCGGTAGGTTGCGGCAACGTCCGGAGTGGCAAAGAAACTCAGACCGCATTCGCCTAAGAGATGGTTATAGCCGCGAATATGAAAACTAGCATCTAAGGGGCGGTCAGCCAGTACCAGGTCCAGTTTCTGGGTTGCCAGATCAGCCAAAAGGCTGGGTAGTGGCCCCTCTTCGCATATTAACCGGCTGGGATCACTCTGCTTTAAAGCGGGCTCTAAAAGATGATAAGTGATTAATTTTGGCAGTACATCGGCAATACCAATGTTAAAGCGCTGTTGCTTGAGGGTAGCCGGGTTATGAATGCTCTGTTTTAGCTCATCTCCCAATAGAAATATATCCTCAGCATAGTTAAGTGCATGCTGGCCGGCTTTAGTTAACTTCAGGTTTCGGCCGCGCTTTTTAAATAGAGGGGCACCCAGCTCCTGCTCGAGTAATTTTATCTGGCCACTGATCGTTTGAGGGGTTAGATGAAGTTTCTCGCTGGCCCGGTTAATACTGCCTTCCTGAGCAACTACAAGAAAGTAACGCAGATGTTTGAAATTCATAGGAGTGCCAGTTATTTAGAAAATTACTTCGTAAAAATCTTACTATCTTTATAGTAAATTCGTATTTTATTTATGATTTACTCGACTATACTGTGACTTATCGAGTTTGTCATGACCTCTCTGGTTCTCCCCTAACAGGTCAGGGTAAGCGAGTTGTTAGCAAGGATGTAAAGGTTAAGATCGTAAAAAGTTGTTAAGTAAGTTGTTGTTGTAAGTAAGTTGTAAGGCTTTCCTCATGCCTTAAGTAAGTGGACTCTCATCCAAACATTATCCCGGCTCCCAAGGCCGGTTTTTTTTTGCCTTTTTTTTAGTAAACAGACGTGGACTGTGCTTCTCAAACGAGAAAGCGAGATATAGCTTTTGGATGCCTTTTTATTTCGCGCGCTGACCATTTTCTTGCCTGCAGAGAGTAGGTTGGACTCATTTGCACCTTCACAGCATTTAGTTGGATTAATAAAGTTACTCTGGTGCTCTTGTCTCAGTTGATTCAGGGGTGAGGCTGCTATAAAGTTGAGACTCTGAATTAACGATTGTCTGGAAACACTGTGTCAGATTTGCTAGCCCCCATTGAGATAATTCTGCTTACCCGTTATGGCGGCGAGCGTTGGCGATGGCGTAACTGAGCCCCGCATATCAGTTATTACATCCGGCTTGCTTTGAAAAAGCATGCGGAATATATTTCAAATATCCTGTTGATCAAACCTTAGGATAGCGACGAGTACAAACCATGAATCCTGAACAGTTTGCAGAGTTATCAGCTCAAAACTTCAATCGTATCCCTGTTGTCCGTGAAGTCTTAGCGGATCTGGATACCCCTTTGTCCACCTATATGAAGCTGGCGAACCAGCCCTATAGTTATCTGTTGGAGTCAGTTGAGGGCGGTGAGAAGTGGGGTCGGTATTCAATTATTGGTCTGCCTTGCAGAACCGTTCTTAAAGTATTTGGTCATAGTATTCGGATTGAAACCGATGGTGAAGTTGTTGAGCAAGCTGAGGTTTCTGACCCTCTTGAGTTTGTTGAGCAATTCCAGGCCCGTTATCGGGCGGCGGAATTACCAGGCCTGCCTCGTTTTAATGGCGGGCTGGTGGGTTATTTTGGCTATGACTGTGTTCGTTATGTGGAAAAAAGACTGGCAGAGAGTGTCCCAGAAGATGTAATTGGAACACCGGATATTTTACTGATGGTATCCGATGAAGTCGTAGTGTTTGATAACCTCAGTGGCAAACTGATATTGATCAGTCATGCAGATCCTGCAGTAGAAGATGCTTTAGGTGAAGCGGAGTTGAGGTTGGATGAGCTGGTAAGTCGCTTACGTTTTTCTGTTCCTCATCAGGATACCCAACCGACAGAGCGCCGTGAAGTTTCTGAATCAGAATTTAAGTCCAGTTTCGGAGAGCAGCAATATAAGGATTCAGTTGATCGCATCAAAGAGTACATACTCGCCGGTGACGTGATGCAGACCGTTATCTCTCAACGAATGACCATCCCTTTTACCAGCAGCCCTCTGGATCTTTATCGTGCACTGCGTTGTCTTAATCCTTCGCCATACATGTATGTTTTGCATCTGGGAGACCATCATGTAGTGGGATCATCTCCTGAGATTCTTGCACGGGTAGAAGATAGATTAGTCACGGTTCGGCCAATTGCCGGAACCCGTCCACGGGGAGAAACCGAGGCCGAGGACAAAGCGTTAGAACAAGACCTGCTGGCAGATCCTAAAGAGATCGCTGAACACCTAATGCTGATCGACCTGGGACGTAATGATGTAGGTCGTGTTGCGGAGATTGGCAAAGTTGAACTGACCACCCAGATGGCTGTAGAACGTTATTCACATGTAATGCATATCGTTTCTAACGTGATAGGCCATCTGAAACCGGATGTATCGGTTATGGATGTATTGCGTGCTACTCTGCCTGCCGGCACTTTGAGTGGAGCGCCTAAGGTGCGGGCCATGGAAATCATAGATGAATTGGAACCGGTAAAGCGCGGTATCTATGGTGGTGCTGTTGGTTATCTATCATGGAACGGTAATATGGATACGGCCATAGCGATTCGTACCGCTGTGATTGAAAACGGCCAGCTGCATATACAAGCAGGCGCCGGTATTGTTGCTGATTCTGTGCCTACCTCTGAGTGGGATGAAACCATGAATAAAGGCCGGGCCATATTTAAGGCTGTGGCCATGGTCGAGCAAGGATTAGACAATCTCTGATTGCTGCTTTGATCTATAGAAAACCTCCGTTTGGAGGTTTTTTTTATGCCATTCTTTCTTGTATGAAAATGCCTTTTAGACACTTTCCTCTGATCTGTGTCGGTTGACCTGCGCGTAAGATTATGGCCCAATATGCGCAGTTGAAAACAAGGATTGTTTTACTTAGGAAGTATCGACTATGGATGGTTTGCGGTGAAGATTAGACTTACTCTGATTGCTTTCAGGGGGATTGCTCCAGCAAAAAAAGTAGAAAAGGTCTTT
>JAGPUU010000267.1 GCA_018067325.1 Amphritea sp. | reverse complement strand
TATTCGAGTAAAAAAATGGGCCGTGACCAGATTACCATAGCGAAAAATCGGCAGATAGATAGTTCGGTAACATGGGATGACCGCTAGCCAGATAAATTCTTTTATCGTAGAGATGAGTCTTATTTTGTGCTCAAAATAAGTACACCCATGGATTGTTCATAAATGGGGACTGATATAGTAAAAGTATGATCTTGAAGGTTTGAGTACCGTTATGTCAGTCTCTATTTTTCGTCCCGCTGTAATATTGCTTACCGCTTTGTTATTTCTACCGTTGTTGTCAGGCTGCAGTGACGAGCCCGAAGTGAGTAAGGTGGTAGGTGCTCCTCTCCAGGCTTTTCATCTGAACTCTGAAAATCACTCTGAGTTTATTGTGCTGCTTGTAAATGACTATCTGGATAGTAATGAAAAACTCATCCAGCATTATGCCGAGTTTCGTAAAGCAAACGATGTGCAGGGATTTATTGCCTACCGTAATGAGAGCTGGACTCCCGAGTACATGAGGCGAAAAGAGTTTTATCAGCAGATGCTGCACCGGAATAAGGCTTATGCTTATCGCCATCAGATTAATGGTCTGTTTGATCGATTTATGGATCTGCAAAAACTTTCACTGCATCTTAAACACAGCCTGCAAAACAGCGATGCGAATTTGGCAGCGCAAGTGATGGAAAAACTAACAGCCGATGAAAAAGCCGTTACAGCAAGTTTGACTAATTAAAGTATTGTTTGTCAGACCTTATGGCGCATCAGGGTAGTATCACACGGGTTAACCTTAATTCCCTGGCTGAGGAGCGGGCTGTGGATAATTTGTATAACTCACAGACTGTTACTCGGTAAGTGATTTGCATATATTCATGCATATAAACTGCTAGACTTAATGCTACGCTGCCTCGTTTTAATTTAAGGAAGAATGACCATGTACGGCTTTGAAATTTCAATTATTGTGATTGTGCTTTTTGCTCTGGCTTTGATTTTCGCCGGGGTGAAAATGGTGCCGCAGGGACATTGCTGGACAGTGGAGCGGTTTGGCCGTTATACCCGGGCTCTGCATCCAGGATTGCATCTGGTGATTCCTATTATCGATGCTATTGGCTCAAAACAGAACATGATGGAACAGGTTCTGGATGTCCCTCCGCAGGAAGTGATTAGTTCCGATAATGCGATGGTAACCACCGACGCCGTGTGTTTCTTCCAAATACTGGATGCAGGTAAAGCGGCTTATGAAGTGAACAACTTGCCACTGGCGATGCGTAATCTAGTGATGACCAATATTCGTGCGGTGCTAGGGTCAATGGAACTGGACGAAATGTTGTCCAATCGTGACGCCATTAATCTCAAACTACTTGGGAAAGTAGATGAAGCGACCGATCCCTGGGGTATCAAGATAACCCGGATTGAGATTCGCGATATCTCGCCACCGCAGGATCTGGTCGATTCGATGGGTAACCAGATGAAAGCCGAGCGGGATAAACGGGCTACGATACTGGTTGCCGAAGGACAGCGTGAAGCGGATATCAAAGTTGCCGAAGGGCAGAAGCAGGCCGAGATTCTGCGGGCCGAAGGTGCTCTGCAAGCTGCGATTTTGAACTCTGAAGCCCGGGAACGTCAGGCGCAAGCTGAAGCTCTGGCCACCAAAGTGGTATCTGAGGCGATTAGTGAAGGCGACCCGCAGGCGATTAACTACTTTGTGGCACAGAAATATACTGAGGCTCTGCAGGCTATTGGTGCCGGAGAAAATAGTAAAGTGGTACTGATGCCCTTAGAGGCCAGTAGTCTTATCGGGTCTATTGGCGGAATCTCTGAGTTGTTTAACAATACAAAGGCGAAAGACTAAGATATGGCTGATTGGTTTAGTACCCTGACCCAATGGCACTGGCTGAGTGTTGGGCTTGTGTTGTTTATTCTGGAGATTTTCGGCGCTTCAGGCTTTCTGATTGGACTGGCTCTGGCCAGTTTTGTATTGGCAGGCCTTACCGCAATGGAACTGGTGACAAACTGGCAGTATCAACTACTCTGGTTTGCGCTGTTAGGCGTTGTCTTTACCGTGCTCTACTGGCGTGTGTTCCGCTCGTTTAACCGAAACACCGATGAGCCGTTACTCAATGATCGGGGCGCGCAACTGATCGGACGTAAATTCCAGTTGGAGCAGGACCTTGAAAATGGTCAGGGGCGGGTGCAGTTGGGTGATACTCTTTGGAAAGCTGAGGCTGAAACAGAGTTGGCTGTAGGGACCAGGGTAGAAGTTTATGCCAGTGAAGGAATGATTCTTAAAATTCGTCCTCTGCAGGAGAGTTAAAGGCTCTATAAGTTAATAAAGCACAGTCTATACCGGGTGCTCCATAGTGGATGGAGTTGTTCGGAGGCTGTGTTTTTTTATGTTCATATCAGCGCTCTGTCCTCAGTATATCTATAAAAAAGTCATGTGGTTTTCGTTGTTTTGTTATTCTGAATGGTTAAACTGCTAAGGCTGGAAGCATCGGTGACTTACCGGCTTAGTTGAACTGTATCGAGTGAATCTCAGGTCGCATGCAATCATCAGAATCAGATAAACAAATGAATCAGTCGCAACTGCATGAAGATATTCAGCAGGCGGTTGTCAGTGGTATCCGCCGATATTTTGGCTGCTGCCGACAGCGGGTGCCCGGGTTTATTAAACAGCACTTTAGTTACCCTGCTGCTTTAGCTACCAACCGAGTCGCTTTTGGTTTCGATGTTTTACGGGCACCTGTGAATCTGTTTTGGGCGCCGCTGTTTGCCCTGGTTAGTATGATTCGCTTTTTTGTTGGACGCTTCCCTCGGCTGAGGTGGTTACATCAGTTATTAGGCCGTTTCCCGGCGGGTTTCACCACCCAGGTGCAGACCCATATTAGTGAACTGGTGCTCAGGGATCTATTACAACATAGCCAACCGCAGCGCTCTTTGAGTTGGTTTATTGCTGAAGAGCTGCGCGCCCTGTATCAGCAAAATGAAAAGACAGATGTCGATATTGCGCAATTCCATGCCCAGGCAGAGCCTATTGTTGAGGAAGCACTGGCTCAGTATCGAATTACCCGTACCGCCACTGCTGACATTACTAATACGCTTTCCTGTACGGTGTTGGGTGCATTCGCCTTTCAAAAATTTACCCCCGGTGGCATCGGTATCGCACTGATGTTGGCGGCGACTATCAGTGTTCAGCTGGCCGCCACTGATTTTTTCTTAGGTGAATCCTTAGGGCATATTTATTACAGTGTTTTCCCGCCGACCCCCTCATTCGGGATGACGTTGGCAACTATTGCCGGGGTGCTCTCTTTGCTGTCGGCTTGTGCT
>JAGPUU010000265.1 GCA_018067325.1 Amphritea sp. | reverse complement strand
GAAGACTCTACAAACTGCTTATTTAATAACAAGTTTTCTCCCTTTAACCCCCCTTCAATTCCCTTTAAATCCATTTAAGTAGGGCAATGAAAGTGCAGCCTTAACGGTTGTATCAAAACGTACAATCATTATTTATCGCTTTGAGAGTTTGGGTTAACTGCTCAAATACCAACTGCCGCAACCAAGCATGTCCGGGATCTTTCTTATATCGTTCATGCCAGATAATGGAATAGGTAAAATCATCCTGCTCCATAGGGAAAGGGAGAATTTTCAGCTGATACTGTGCCGCACAACTTTTTGCTAAACCATAAGGCACCGTCAATAACAGGTCACTTTGAGCAACCAGTGCGAGTGCGGCTACGAAATGGGGCACCCTTAATGCTATACGGCGTTTTAGCCCCTGCTGTTCGAGTAAGTAATCAATCGCGCCTTTACGCGAACCTCCCATCGTAATCAGTGCATGTGGGTGAGAGGCATAACTTTCGACATCCAGCCCCTGTTCAATAAGAGGGTGGCCAGCACGCACGACACAAACAAATCGATCACTGCCAACCCCCCGACCGTGAATCGCAGCAGGAACATCGGCGACAGTGCAGGTGGCCAGATCTATGTCCTGTTGATCGAGCTGTTGCAACAGACTCTCATGCCACGGAATGATCTCCAGATTCACCTGCGGTGCTTCTACTCGTATACGCTTTATCACCGACGGTAATAATACTTGGGCGCCATAATCTGTCGTCGCTAACCTGAAGTTATTAGTCGCCTCCGCAGGAATAAAGGTCGCCGGCTCAATCAACTGACTGAGATCTTGCAATGATTGCTGCAAGTGAAGCGCCAGAGCTTCCGCCCGCGGGGTCGGAGCCAAACCCTTAGGCGTGCGTGTAAACAACGGGTCGTTAAACAATTGCCGCAACCGAGCCAAGTTACGGCTAATGGCAGGCTGAGTTAAATTCAAACGCCCTGCCGCACGGGTGACATTACGCTCTTCTAACAACACCTGAAAAACCGGCAGTAGATTCAGGTCAGCGGCAGACAGGCTGGTGAGATTCAACGCTATAATACCTTTGTTACATAATTGATAATCATGACAACTATACCCTTAATGCATTGGATGCATCACCCCTAGCGGAATAAAATACTTAGCTGTTAACTGATAACGCTTTACCAGAGGCCTCTCAATGTACATCGAAAAAAACCAAGAAATTCATCTTAAAAACCGCTCAGTAGGCCTCCCGGTAGCGGAAGACTTCAGTCTCGTTTCGACACCTATTTCCATATTGAAAGATGGAGAGGTACTGGTTAAAAACCGATGGATGTCGGTCGACCCCTATATGCGTGGTCGAATGATTGAGCGCGACAGCTACATCGCGCCTTTTGCCATCAATGAAGTTCTCAGTGGTGGCGCCATTGGCGAAGTGGTTGAATCCAACAACCCAGCATTTGTAGTCGGTAATAAAGTTTCCAACATGAATGGCTGGCGCCAGTATTTCACCACAACAGGTGAAGATCTACAGGTGTTACCTGAAACAGGAATCCCTGAACAAGCGTTTTTAGGTGTGCTGGGAATGCCGGGGATGACGGCCTTTACCGGCCTAACAAAAATTGCAGAGCTTAAACCAAGCGATAGGGTATTTGTTTCAGCAGCGTCGGGAGCAGTGGGGGCAATTGTCTGCCAAATCGCAAAATTGAAAGGCTGTTATGTTGCTGGCAGTGTTGGCTCTGATGCAAAAGCCCGCTATCTCAAGGAAGAACTGGGCGTTGATGCTGTCGTTAATTACAAAACTACCGACAACCTACAGCAGGATATTGCTACCGCGTGCCCCGAAGGTATCGATGTCTATTTCGAAAATGTGGGAGGCGCCCATCTGGAAGCGGTCCTCAATCTGATGAACGCCAATGGCCGAATAGCCGTCTGCGGTATGATCGATCAGTACAACGCGACAGCACCCACGCCTGGGCCGTCAAACCTCTCACAGATTGTCATCAAGAAACTGAAAATACAGGGCTTTATTGTATTTGACCACTGGGATGGTTACCCCGCGTTTGTTGAGCAAATGGTGGAGTGGATACAGCAAGAAAAAGTCAGCTGGAAGGAGACCGTTTTTAACGGTATCGAGCAAGCTCCTGCTGCGTTTATTGGTCTGTTCGAAGGTAGGAATACCGGCAAGATGCTGGTCAAGTTATAAATAATTTAGTCAATATCATTCTACGCGCCCAACTCAAGTCAATCTAAACTATGACTCATGGCAAACTGCATTTTGTAAGGAAGAAATACTATGAACATTTTATTCGTTTTAACTTCGCACGACTCGCTCGGTAATACCGGTGAAAAAACTGGCTTCTGGATTGAAGAGTTTGCGGCACCCTATTACACCTTTGCCGATGCCGGGAACGATATCACCTTGGCGTCACCTATGGGTGGGCAGCCTCCGATTGACCCCAAAAGCGCCCTTGAAGATTTTCAGACCGATGCTACCCATCGCTTTGATGCAGATAGCGAGTTGCAGAACAAGTTGGCTAAAACGCTACGGCTAACTGAAATCTCTGCAGATGATTACGACGCTATCTTCTATCCGGGAGGTCATGGGCCGATGTGGGATCTGACGACGGATGCCGATTCGATTCGATTAATCGAAGCTTTTGCCCGACAAGAAAAACCAGTCTCCGCCGTCTGTCACGCCCCCAGCGTGCTGCTAAATGCTAAAGATGAGCAAGGACAACCGCTGTTTGATGGCAAGCAGGTCACCGGCTTTAGTAATACCGAAGAAGCCGCTGTAGGACTGACCGATGTGGTACCTTTCCTGCTGGAAGATGAACTAAAGAAACGGGGCGGACTTTACAGCCAAGGCCCTGACTGGATGCCTTATTGCGTCCAGGATGGTATGCTGATCACCGGTCAAAACCCAGCCTCTTCGACTGCCGTCGCAGAAGCGGTGCTTACCTTGCTTAAGGACTGAACAAAGGAAGGGGCTGAGTCCCCTTCTTTACTTCCCATTCTAGATCTATTTCCCGTTCTGCTTAATAGCTATCTGAGCTGCATGGTTATATTTCTTCACGTTAAGACGATAACCTCTAGGTTGGATGCCAGTTTATGACTGACTTTTCCCGCAGCATGTTTCAGGCGCTGTTCGCTTATCTTATCTGGGGCTGTTTTGCCCTGTTTTTCCACCAGTTACAGCATATCCCTCCCGTCGAGGTTTTACTGCACCGCCTAGTCTGGACTTCCGTATTTGTTGCGATCGTACTGACCCTCACCCGCCGATGGAGTAATGTGCGCGATGCACTAGGAAAACCTAAGCTGGTACTCCAGTTGTTTGCATCGTCGCTATTGATCGCCACCAATTGGATTGTTTACATCTGGTCCGTCGGGATCGGCGATGCGGTGGGTGCCAGTCTAGGATATTTTATCAGCCCGCTGATCGGCATTGCCTTGGGCGTTTGGGTGCTCAAGGAACGTATTCTTCCCTACCAAGCGATTGCATTGAGCCTTGCGGTAGTCGGCGTGAGTTACAAAGTATTCGGTGCTAATCAAGTCCCCTGGGCGTCTTTGGCCCTGGCGTTCTCTTTTGGCTTGTATGGTCTCATCCGCAAACAAACAGCCGTCGATACGGTAACCGGACTAATGATAGAGAGTCTATTATTGCTACCTTTTGCCTTAGGTTATTGGTTGTGGATAGCGTGGAACGGAGAACAGCATTTCAGCCTATCCATCGATGGTCTGTTATTGGTTTCAGCGGGGATTTTAACGGCCTTACCGCTGCTAGCTTATGCCGCAGCTGCTCGACATCTAAGTCTGGTCATTCTCGGCTTTATGCTCTATTTAGCCCCTTCACTGCAGCTTATTACGGGTGTTTTCATCCTCGGTGAACCTTTCGATATCCATCAGCAAATCACCTTCAGTTTCATCTTTGCTGGACTGATTGTCTTAACTGGCGGAGCAATGCTTCGGCAATATAAAGTAGGTAGATAACCAGACATTACCGAAAGTGATTACCGGGTACTCGTTCACTGCTGATTTCCACATTCACCAATACCACTCCTATCCAACGAGGTACGAGTGGAATTGGTAGTGCAAGTAGCGAGTAGAACCTAGTAGTACGGAATTTGGTAAGCCTATGGTCAAAGGCGCGTTTGCAGAAGCTCAGTAGGACTGAAGGACCTATAGACAGAAAAGCCACCCAGTTTCCCTGAGTGGCTCCAAGTCCAATCATTAACCTGCTCAAAGAGAGGCTTTTCTCTGGTAACACTCACCAGATTACTGGCCGTTTATTCAGTGAAACTTTTTCAAAAAATCTTCGTTAGTGAAGACAAAGTCAGTCTTTGTCGCAACAGAATGACAACCGCTGCAGAAAGCATTAACCTCTTCCAATTTACTGTCGTATCCAGCAGACCATCCCCAGTTTTTCGCATCCGGGGTATCACTATTTTTCAGCTTTACCATAATCGTCAGATCTGTTGGCTTTTGCGCCTTAAAAGCTTCCAGATCATCAAACTGCTCCTTCACGATTACCGAACCCACAGGGTAATTATAAGGCGCCGTACCTTGATTTACTGCCAGACCAATGTCATTTACATACACATCGCGATAGCCTTCACGCCCCTTATGTACACCACTGACTAAACCTGTTGGATCGCCAGTACTGGTGCGTCCCTCGGTGATTTTGGTCCAGCTTTTAAAATCAGCCCAACGACTGTCGGTGTTACCAGAATAATCAGGCGATGCTGCACAACCAACAATAAGACCGCTGACGGATAGAAAGAGACCTACTTTTAATAAATTACCGGGTTTCATATTATTTTTCCCCTAATCCGTAGAGCGAACGTCAAAACAAGCAGACGCACATCCCACTGGCTGATCACTATGATGTGATTTTCAATTGATCAATTCTCGTCATGTACATAACAAAGCCTGCTCTTTAAAGCATAGACTCAAGACAGAATATTATCTTCAAGTCTTTGAAGGAATTGATATTTTCGATCTCAACAATGAGTTGAAAGATACCTGCCAATTTCTGCAGCAAGGTTTTTCAATGCATTCCGAGTGAAAAAAACACCCCCTTGACGTTATAGATAATGCTAATACCTTCAGATGAAACTAACCTGAAAAACTTATTTCTTATAACCAATTCGCTGATAGATTCTTCGAAAAGGAAGAGAGACTAAGCTCATTCAGGAAAGCTTAGCAGATAGAGCAAGAACGCCAGTCATACAGACGGGTATAGATCAATGGACATCAAGTTGTTCGCGTAGACGATCAACTAGGTTCCATTCCAAAAGATACCTGGCCTGACAGTTATTCACATTTCCTGTGGATAACTGTGTGGGGACTCTATGGGCTTATCTGTTAAAGCGTTGCTACATGGTGGATATAAGCGACTGTAGCAAATCTAACCAATTCCATTCAGCGGCTCCACAATAGTTTCGATAGCTCCTTCTTTACTACTTTCTAAAATACGAGTTATTCCTATTTACAGACTTCTGCAGCACGCGGAAACTAACCGCAAGGTACGCTTTAGATAACAGTTGCATGGCTCCTAATTTAATAGTGAAGAGACCTTACTATTTATTTGATTTATAACTTATCTATATAAGTCCGTTCTTTATTTAGCTGTGCCGCAAATGAAGAAATTATTTTTTGAGAATCATATAAATAAGTGAACGCCGCTCAAAACATCAAAACGCCATACCAATAGACATATCGTAAGACTCTTATCTCTAAGGAAGCAGGCATGAAAGGGGAAAAACACACCAACGTTGAGAGTTCTTTCTCTAGCAATATCCGATTGATTTCTACCACAGACCTCAATGGCCGTATTACCTATGCCAACGATCACTTTGTAGGAGTGTCAGGTTATAGTCTCGAAGAGCTAGTTGGACAGCACCACAATCTGGTAAGGCATCCAGATATGCCATCCAAGGCTTTTGCGGATTTATGGCTTCACCTCAAGTCAGATAAACCCTGGATGGGCGTCGTAAAGAATCGCTGCAAAAATGGTGATTACTATTGGGTTCGGGCATATGTCACAGCACTTTACGGTAGCAACGGCCAGAAAATCGGTTACCAGTCAGTTAGAACAAGTTTATCTGACTCAGCCAAGCAACGAGCAGAAGAAATCTATGCCAATATCAATGGGAAAAAGCGTTCTTTTTCATTATCAAGAGTAAGCCTTTCTAACAAAACACTGTTCATCGTCATTCTCGCCCTAATTGTTCAAAGCAGCATAGTCTTCACCCCCTTCTCCATACCGATAAAAATAGCCATCATGGGAGGGTCGGCAGCTCTCTTTAGCTTTCTCCACTATCGACTGTTTAGGCCGTTAAGAAGTCTCTCAAATATGGCACTAGAGATTTATGACAACCCTTTAGTACAAAGGACTATGACCGACAGTATGGATGAGGTGGGCACGTTAAATTTATCGATGCAGATGTCTGATGCTCGCCTGCGGACGGTAACAGGGCGAGTAGAAGATGCTATTGGTACGCTCAATGGCGTAATGTCTACGACCCATGAAGCATTAGAGCGGACTTCGTTAGGCATAGCGCAGCAGAATTTAGAAAGCGATATGTTAGCAGCAGCTGCAACAGAGATGGCTGCTAGTTCTCATGAAGTGGCCGGCAATACTTCCAAAACGTCAGATGAAACACACAAAGCTGCCCTGCAGGCTAAAGACGGCATTCATATTGTCGATGAGATGCTCATGACCATTCAAATGTTGGTCGACAACGTTGCAGCTGCATCTCAATCATCGGAAATGTTACGCACTCAAACCGATGAGATTGGAGACATCGCCGCTCTGATTGACGGCATTGCTGCTCAAACTAACTTATTAGCATTAAATGCAGCAATTGAGGCTGCCCGAGCGGGTGATCATGGCCGTGGTTTTGCTGTCGTGGCAGACGAAGTACGTACTTTGGCATCCCGGACTCAGGAATCTACAAGTAAAATTAAAAACACGGTCGAAAACATTCAACGCAGTGTGAACGATACTGCTAATACCATGAAGCTTAGCCATGAAAAAGCCCAAGCTGGGGCTGCTCATGCCGAAAAAGCAGGGAATGCATTCGACCAAGTTTCTGCATCAATGGAGACAATCTCACAAGGCAGTTATCAAATTGCTGCGTCGGCTGAACAACAAAGCATCGCGGCAGAAGAGATCAGTAAAAATATTGTTTCAATTCGTGATATTGCTGATAGCAGCATGACCTCCGTTGAGCAAACAAATCAAGCAACCAATAATTTAAGCAAACTGGTTGCCGATTTATCACAAATTATGAACAAAGCAACATAATAGGTTTAATTCATACCATTATCGAACATATATATTTGGAGTGGGTTATGGCATTTGTCGCTGAACAAGGGGCGAAATAAAACCTCGTTACTCAGCCGTAGTTGCTTCTGGAAAATCATCTAGCAGGATGGCAATGATGAAGAATATAAATATGGAAATGACCGTCGATAAAATAAAGATTGGTGACTATGTTCGTTTGGGTGAGAGCCAGAAGAACAATTGGCAAGCTCACCCCTTTTCAAAAAACAATTTCCAGCTATCAACTAAGGAACAGGTTGAAGTAATAAAAAAACTATTTAATACCGTTGTTATCGATTCTCATAAAAGCACAGAGAGACAAAAGGAATCGCAACAACGCGTCAACTTAATAGGTAAACAGGACGAGATATCACAACCTCTAGTCCAATCCGAATGGGAACAAATAAATTCCCCTACTGAGAAACTCTCCCGAGCACTTAACTGTACATTGCCTGTCAGTGAGAAAGCAGAGTTTGTGATCGAACATAGTACTGAATTAATATCGCAGCTGTTTTCAGCCCAGTTGACTAACGATTCAGTTCAGGGAACTGTCACTGCCCTGAAGGGCATGGTAGGGAATCTCATTTCTGATCCAGAGTTATCCGATGAGCTATTAAGAATAACTTCTCACGACTACTACACTTATACACACTCGGTCAGTGTAGGGTTTAAAGCGATGGTCTTTGCTAAGCACTGCTTGGGGACTATGGATCAAACCCTACTCAAAGAGCTAGGGGTCGGTTTTTTTCTGCATGATGTAGGTAAAGCCGGCGTTGACCCCGCTATCTTGAACAAACCCGGAAAACTGAATGCCGATGAGTGGGATATTATGCAAAGGCACCCTGCCTTGGGCGTTAAGCAGCTAAAGCAAGCAAATTCATTGAGCGATGAAATAGAAATTATCGTAGTGCAACATCATGAAAAGCTAGATGGGTCAGGATACCCCTATGGATTGAAAGGCAAAGAGTTTCATTTGTTTGGCCAGATATGCGCTTTGGCTGATATCTACGATGCCTTAACGGCTAAGCGGTCTTATAAAGACGGAATGAGTAGTTTTAATGCCCTTCTGATAATGAAGCAAAAGATGGCCCATCACTTTGACGCAAAATTACTCAGTAATTTTATCAAACTGTTTTGTGAAGTACCTATAACCAATAAGTAACTATTTTAATCGACCTGTCTTGAGTAAAAATATGCTCTATTTGAAAAGCTTTTATCCAGGAAGAACCCTGCTGGACGACAGGTGACAGTCTGTGGCTCCAGGAAGCCCTGAAGTCCGCTATGTGCCAATAGCGACACATTGACGACTCTAGTTACACCCCAAGTAAAAAACACATAGCATCAAGAATAAAGCGCCAGCTAAAAAGGAAATCAAGAGAGTCATGAAGCCAACCACTATGCTCAGTCACGCCTTCGATATTTAGCAAACCAAATAAAACTAATTAAAGGGATAGGTAGCGTTGCAATCGCTGTCACCAGTAGGAAGTAAGGCCTGAAGCATTTCTATCCAACTCACCAATTTGGTACACAAGTACAACGTTGATCTTTCAATGATGCGCTAGAGTTGTATCAAGCTTATTCGAACGAAAGGAATCTTCGCTTGGCACTGAAATATTTCCAAAGCACTCGCGGAAAACTGATTAGCATTTTTGTCCTTATCAAGGTAATTCCATTAATTGCCCTGGCCGCTTTTGCCTGGAATGCGGCTACCGATCTGGGGAATAATGTTACCGAGCGTTCTGCAGAAATGACCGATGGGATGTTCGAAACAATCCAGACTGTAGGCGATACAGTCATTAACGACAGCACTACCGCTCTGGATAACCGCTCAAGAGAAGCGATCGAACGACTGACCACGGATACTGCACAGGCAATCGCCAGATTCCTCTATGAAAGAGATCAGGATATCCGCCTGGCAGCGTTGCTGGAGCCCACAGAGCAAAATTTCAGGAATTTTTTCAACAATAGGATGCGAGATCTATATCCGCATGGTGAGTGGCAACTATCCCCTGATCAAAGCCACTGGCTTTCGATAGAAAATAAACCTTTCACAGAAACAACAAACGTAATAGCAGAACTTAAAGCCAATGCTAAGCAGTTTCACCTGCGAAAAGAGGAGTTATTAGGCGAAAAACAATCCACTCCACTGTATCGGGAAATAACCCTGATCGGTCTGGATGGTTTAGAACAGCTAAAAATCTCCAGCGATGGCGATGATGAAAAACCGTTGATTGATACCTCACAACGCTTGCAGACGTTTGCTAAAGCAGAAACGTATTGGCCTGAACTACAATCACTGAAAGCCGGTGAAATTTATGTTTCAGAAGTCATTGGGGAGTATGTGAAAAGCTCCATAATTGGGTCCTATACTCCGGACAGAGTAAATAAAGCCGGCCTTGAATTCAGACCTGAAGAATCTGCATACGCCGGCACTGAAAACCCTGTCGGAAAACGCTTTCAGGGTATTGTTCGATGGGCTACACCCTTGCTGAAGGATGGCAAGATAACTGGCTATGTCACCTTGGCTTTGAACCACGATCATATACGTCGTTTTACCGACCGCATTACCCCTACAGAACAGCGTTATACCCCGATAGCTGATGCGATAGAGGGCAACTACGCCTTTATGTGGGACTATAAAAACCGTTCTATTTCCCACCCCAGAGATTACTTTATCCACGGTTACAACAGTGAAACAGGATTGCCCGAAACGCCCTGGATGGATAACTCCCTGTACCAGGCGTGGCAGCAGTCCAAATTACCATCCCATGAGTTTCTTCCTGGAATCCCAGATTTTGATCAGCCTTCTCTGAATAAGAAACCCGCTAAAGAACTCATTCGCCAGGGTACCATTGCCCTTGATTGTCGTTATCTGAACTTTTCACCCCAATGCCAAGGTTGGGATCAACTCACACGTGATGGCGGTTCTGGTTCTTTCGTAATCTATTTCAGCGGGCTTTGGAAGCTCACCACTGCAGCTACTATCCCCTATTACACCAGTCGTTACGGTCAGAGCAGGAAAGGCTTTGGTTTTGTTACCATCGGCGCCAATGTGAATGACTTTCACTTGGCCGCAGTTGAATCAGGCCACCGGATCTCAAATATCATTACATCTAAGATAATTGACTATCAGCAGCAGCGCGACGCACTTAGTGCTGAGATCCAACATCGGCTTAGTGTTTCAACACTAGAACTAGCCATTTCAACTGTAATACTAATTATTATCGTTATTGCGATCGCCATCTGGATGGCGAACACGCTGACCCGCCGGATAACCACTATTAATGATGGTATCCAGAATTTTCATAACGGGGATCTGCACCTACGCCTGCCCATTAATAGCCAGGATGAGATGGGCCGCCTAACAACTTCGTTCAATGCAATGGCTGACACCATCGAAGACAATATTGAACAGATGAGCAATGAGATCGCTCTCAGGCGCCAAAATGAGGATCAACTCAGGGTTGCGGCTGCCGCTTTTGAAACCCAGGAAGGGATGTGCATTACCGACGCTAATAATGTCATTCTCAGCGTCAACCAGGCATTTACAGAAATTACCGGTTATAAGCCGGTAGAAGTGATCGGAAAAACGCCTCAAATCCTTCGTTCAGGCCAGCACCTACAAGAGTTCTATGATCAGATCCGCAAAGAAGTCCGAGACAGAGGCCAGTGGCAGGGAGAGATCTGCTGTATGCGTAAAAACGGGGAGGTTTTCCCCGAATGGCTAATGATTACAGCTGTCAAAAATGATCATGGCACCATCACCCACTATGTCAGAGCACTCACCGATATCGGTGAACGTAAAGCATCTGAAGAAAATATTAGGCAGCTGGCTTATTACGATTCTTTAACCAAATTGCCGAACCGGAGAATGTTTTCTGAACATCTTAAGCAGGCGGTATTGGCTTCACAACGCTATGGTAGAGAGGGGGCCCTGCTATTTATCGATCTAGATAACTTTAAGACTCTGAACGATACCGTAGGCCATCATCAAGGTGACATCCTATTACAGAAAGTTGCCGATCAGTTGACCAAACTTGTGCGAAAAACAGATACAGTAGCCCGGTTCGGCGGTGATGAGTTTGTCATAATGCTGACAGACCTTGACTCCGAATCAGAGGTCGCAATGAACCAGATTCGTAATCTAAGTGAAAAAATACTTGAAGCACAAAATCAATATTATAACTTTTCAGGCTTCAACCATCACAGCACCCTAAGCATTGGTATTACGCTGTTTTCTGATAACAATCAGGTCGGTATAGATCAGTTATTGCAACAAGCTGATCTGGCTATGTATCAGGCAAAGGCTGCGGGTAGAAATACGATTCGTTTCTTCAATCAGAAGATGCAGGAAGCGGCTAGTTTACGAGCTCAACTTGAGACTGATCTTCATGTAGCGATTGAACAAAAGCAGTTTCAACTTTACTACCAACCACAGGTCGATTCCGACGGCATTATTATCGGATCTGAAGCACTAATACGCTGGAATCATCCGGAACGCGGTATGGTCTCCCCACTGGATTTTATTCCGGTGGCTGAAGATACTGGTCAGATCCTTCCTATCGGCCTATGGGTTTTAGAAGAAGCCTGCCAACAACTGAAGCGTTGGGAAGATACTACCATTGGCCCTTTAACCGTCGCCGTTAATGTCAGCGCCCGCCAATATCAACAGCCGAACTTCGTTGCGGCCGTCATTGAGATCGTACAGAAAACTGGCATCAACCCTGGCAACCTCCACCTTGAGCTTACAGAGAGTGTCTTATCTAATAACATTGACGATATCGCTAACAAAATGTGGCAACTTGGGGCACAAGGTATAGGCTTCGCCCTGGACGACTTTGGTACCGGTTACTCGTCTCTGAGTTATCTGAAGAAACTGCCGCTTAATTATCTTAAAATTGATCAGTCTTTTGTCCGCGACCTGCTCACTGATCCAAATGATGCAGCAATCGCAGAAACAATTGTCGCTCTGGCCCACAGCATGAACCTCAAGGTTATTGCTGAAGGTGTAGAAACCGAAGCGCAAAGACAACGACTGCATGATTTAGGATGTTATATCTATCAGGGCTACCTGTTCGGCAAGCCAGCGCCCGCTGGGGCGCTTCAGTTAAAGCCGAAAGAGCTTGTGATTCCAGATTAATTTTATACCTGAGTGCAGATTTGTCGAAGCCCTATACCCGCAGCACTTCGGTGCCCTAACTCACCCGTTCAATTACAAGCCTCAATGGGAAAACGGATAACTTGATTCGGGCCTTCTAAAAAACAACTGCTTATGGCACTGTAAAGCTAGGAAGATAGCAGCAACACGGAGCTTAGTTAATTCTTTGAATTTACAGTTAAATCAGACTAAACAATTTATCTATTTAACCCTTTTCATACTTTATGTCGGGCTAGCTTACCTATTTTCTGTGTTTAGCCCCCAGGCACAGATAGTTTCATTATGGCCCCCTGCTGGAGTTGCGCTGGCTGGCAGTCTGATATTTGGCAGAATATTTTTGCCTGCCATATTTGTGGGCTCGGTAATATTTAATTCTGGGACCCAAGTATGGCAACAAGAAGATATGGATATCACGATGGTTCTCCTGTCAGTGGCCATTGCTTCAGGATCAACCATACAGGCATGGGTGAATTATAAGGTTCTACGATCTCGCTGGATAAATCTGCTCGATGCCCCCTCATACTCACAAGTTACAATATTTATTCTTGTTGCATTCTTATGTTGTTTGATCAGCGCTGTCATTGGTAATGCAGCTCTTGCTATAGCTGACAGAGGAACCATACAAGGCATGCCCCAGTGGAATAATGTATTGGTGTGGTGGGTGGGTGACTTTTTGGGTGTTGCTCTGGTCGCTCCTCTTCTATTAAGTCTATTTCAGAATCAACCTCATAAAGTTAACCGAATTACTTTGGTTAAAGGTATTGGAATACCTATGATTCTGATAGTTATCGCTTTTCAAGTTTCTCAGCAATACATCGAAAGCATGATTGTTGTTAATACTAAGAACGAATTTGAACTGAAGGCTAAGGCGGCAGAAAACAGCCTAAAGCAGCATATGAACGCTTATATCGACGCTTTGAACCAATTAGAAGCTGATCTATCCCAACGAAGTACTATCAATAAAGAAGAGTTTTCCAAGCTTGTTGGCCGATTAACTACCGCGCTTCCAGGCATTAAGGCCATGTCATGGAATCCGTTGGTTGCACAAGTTGATATTCCAGAATTCGAGCGTTATTCACGGAAGTATGTTGATCGGGAATTTCAGATCAAAGGAAAGCCTCTACTCCCCACAGACCCTTATGTTGTAGTGCAACTAATCGAACCGCTGGAAAAGAACAGAGCCGCGCAGGGTTTTAATGTGTTCTCAAACGAGGCGCGAAAACAGAGTATGCTTCGGTCTAAAATCAGCCAGGTTGCGACCGCAACCGATACTATCCAACTAGTACAATCAGATCAAAAGGAACCTGGCTTCCTGATTTTTGCTCCGGTCTTTAAAAATGTAAATTCTAATGATGTCTCTATGGGTAGTTATCAATCCCTGAGTGGGTTTGCTGTAGGTGTATTCTTGGTATCTGAAATTATCCAAAAAAGTCTGGATGATGAGTTAATTAACTTTATCGATATTTATATCTATGAAAACGGCGACCAACAACATCAAGTCTATGGGAACAAAAATATCATGGGTGCATTGTCCCTTGGGGATGGTTTAAGTCATGTGTTTGATATGAAATTTGCAAATCATCTGTGGACTTTTAATCTTCACATCGATGGCGAATTTGTTAATGCGCTTCAAGTGAAAAACTCCCTCTATTTTCTCGTGGTTGAGGTTCTTTTTGGAACCCTCTCTGCATTCATAATACTGTCTGCTTTTGGTCGTCACGAGCATCTACGTCTACTGGTTAATGCCCGTACTTCGGAGCTGGAAAAGGTCAACTCAAAACTTGAGCATTATGCGTTCTATGATTCACTGACGGGGCTCCCCAATCGTCGCCTATTTTTTGATCGCGCAGAACACTCTTTGGCTCTGGCTAAGCGTCAAAAGAACAGAGTTGCTTTACTTTTTATGGATTTGAATCGATTTAAACAGATTAACGACAGCTTAGGACATGAATCTGGTGATCAATTATTGAACGAAGTAGCAAAACGCTTTAGTTCTACTTTACGTGATAGCGATACCTTGGCGCGTATGGGAGGAGATGAATTTACTTTATTGATTGAAAATAACCCTAGCATAGAGGATGTAATCGCTGTTGCTAAAAAGCTGGCTGCCAGTTTACGCCAACCTATAGAGCTAGCTGGGCAGCCGCTGATCACCTCTGCCAGTATCGGTGTTGCTATATACCCTCAAGATGGCGATTGCATCGGCGACTTACTTCGAAGAGCCGATACTGCAATGTATCAGGCAAAGCAAAGCTCCGTAGAAATATGCTGCTATTCTGAAGAGTCGCACACTCAAGTTAGCTAATAACTCTTCCTGGATACAAAGTTACTCTGGAGCCGATGAACTTATAACCCCTACACCATAACTCCATGCCGCCCACTAACTGTATTGCTCTTGGGAAACGTCAACTAGATCAAAGCAAGGAAGACTTCAGTGCACAGCGCCTGAGCCTGCCCTAACAATTCACGGCTAAGGATCAAGGCTTCTAACTTACATTTGGTTTATATATTGATCATGAATCACATCGTGTAGACGTGTAATAGATTCACTCTTTTTATACCCCATCAAATGGCAATATCTTCAAGATTACACGTAGATAACCGCAATTGAATTTCTTGTTGTAGTTTCATGATTTCCCTCTCTTCAATATCGACTATTCCTTCATATCGCTCAATTTGAATCTAAGCTCGATTCAATCAGAAGTTAGGGACAGTGTGAATAAATCCAGTATTGGAGTCTACGCCTGCCTATCTATAGGGCCTGCAGAATGGTAAAAATACCTATTCGTAGATTCCTTAAGAAATCTGCACTAATTGTTTAGCCAAAATAAATGCAGGAGCATGCCGCATGTACAGTGAACGTTTTTCTCTTGCAGGTAAAACTACCCTGATAACCGGTGCATCAAGCGGATTAGGCAGACATTTTGCACAAGTACTGGCTAATGCTGGCTCTACAGTTGTCATCACTGCCCGCCGCCTCGAACGCTTGCAAAGCCTGGTAGTCGAGATCGAGTCAGCCGGGGGTAAAGCATTAGCGATACAGATGGATGTGACAGATAACTCCAGTATCGAAGCAGCCTTTGACACGGCACAAGCTCAACTTGGCTGCATTGACATTCTGATCAACAACGCTGGCGTCGGAGATCCTCAGGGCTTTATGGATATGTCCGAAGATGCTTGGGATTCTATGATGGACACAAACTTAAAATCGGTCTGGCGCTTAGCGCAAGAAGCTTCACAGCGCATGGTTAAAGCGAATAAAGGCGGTTGCATCATCAATATCGCCTCGATTCTAGGCTTGCGGGTCGCGTCTAAGTTGAGCCACTACGCAACAGCTAAAGCTGGAGTTATCCAGCTGACCAAAGCGATGGCACTGGAACTCGCCCGCCACAATATTCGGGTCAATGCTATCGCTCCAGGCTATATACACACCGAAATGAATGACGAATTTTTTACTAGTCCTACAGGGCAAAACTATATCAAACAGAATATACCGGTGCGCAGACTGGGACAGGTGGAAGAGCTAGAAGGTCCATTACTGCTGCTTGC
>JAGPUU010000465.1 GCA_018067325.1 Amphritea sp. | reverse complement strand
GAGGGCGACAGAACTTTTTTACCGAAACGCACATGGGAAGTTACCACTCCACCCCGTTGAGCCATTCCAGCCACCTCGGTTTTCTTAACGTCGTACCCTAGTGCCAGAGCCGCCTGTGATAGTACGTCGGCTGCCGTCATCACGCCCTGTCCGCCGACACCCACTACCAAAATATTGGTGACAGTATCCGCATTCAGTTCAGCTGTCTCATTCTCAATGGTCATTATTTCACCTCAACAGCATTGATGTTGTTGACATTGAATGCCGGAACGATCGCATCGGGTGCACAGGTGTTGGTACATAGATCACAACCGGTACAGGCGGCGGTGTCAATGTTAACAAATGACAGCACCTTTTCTTTACCGTTGGGTTTAATGACTGTTTCTCTACGGGTAACCAGAATAGCGGGGCAACCGACATCAAGGCAGTTACTGCATCCGGTACATTTATCATCATCCACTTTCAGAGGAGGAAGCTGACTGTAGCGTTCAGTCAGCACGCAGGGTTGATCGGTTATGATGACTGAAGGTTCATTAATCTTAGTTTCGCTGCGCAGTGCTTTAAACAGGGTCGGCAGTTCGTAAGGGTTAACCTCGTGAATACGTTCTGGTTTAACGCCCAGCGCTTCACAGAGTTTACGGAAATCAACCTGCATGGTTGCTTCACCATGAAGATCCAAGCCTGAAGAGGGGGCGTTCTGACCACCGGTCATGCCGACTGCTCGGTTATCCAGCAACAGAACAGTGACGTTTCCTTTGTTATAGGTGATATCCAGCAACCCCTGCATTCCCATATGCATAAAGGTTGAATCGCCAATGACTGCCAGTACATTCTTATTTTTATCTGCAGCACTGCGCCCTTTGTCGATGCCCATAGCAACACTGAGGGATGCACCCATACTGATGGTTGTATCCAGCGCATTCCAGGGATGGCCTGCTCCCAGGGTATAGCAGCCGATGTCGCCGGCAATGATGGTATTTTTTATGTGTGACAGACAGTAGTAGATGCCCAGGTGAGGGCAGGCAACACACAACGTTGGCGGACGGGGAAACAGTTCATCAACTGGAATTAGTTCACTTTTACAGGCTTTTCCAAGTAGCTTGTCGATGCAAGGGGTCAGTACATGGGGGGCCAGTTCACCTATTCGGGGCAGAATATCCTTACCATAGACGCTTACGCCTGCCGCTCTCAGTTCCGTCTCAAGCAGTGGCTCTACCTCTTCTACGACAACCAGTTTCTCGACAGTGGCAGAAAACTCACGAATTTTTTCAATCGGTGCAGGATGACTGAAACCGAGTTTAAAAACAGGCGCGTCGGGGTAAGCCTCTTTTACATGGTAGTAAGCAGCGCCTGAAGTGACAAAACCGACAGCTCGGTCAATACCACTCTCAACATAGTTAAGAGAGTGTGCCTCACTGACCTGGCGTAGTGTTTGATCACGGGCCATCATGAGCGGAATTCGCTTCTTCGCATTACCAGGAACCATGACAAAGCGGGAAGGGTCTTTGGTGAAACCTTTAGGCTCATATGCTTCTGCGGGGCTGCAAGTCACCACGCCTTTAACATGACAGATACGGGTAGTGAGTCGGACTATAACGGGGACTTCGTATTGTTCTGACAGACCAAACGCGAGCCGCGTCATTTCGTAAGTTTCCTGTGCGTCGGAGGGCTCAAGCATTGGGAGATGGGCAAACCGGCCCCAGTAACGGGAGTCCTGTTCATTCTGGGAAGAGGAGAGGCCAACATCGTCAGCGACAACGACTACGAGGCCGCCCACCGCACCGATCAGTGTCTGAGTCATCAGCGCATCGGAAGCTACGTTTACGCCCACATGCTTCATTGCGCAAAGTGAACGGCTTCCAGCCAGAGATGCGCCGATAGCAACCTCTAGTGATACCTTTTCGTTAATCGACCATTCGGAATAGATATTGGGGTATTCCGCAATAAACTCGAGAATCTCAGTTGAAGGAGTACCGGGATAGGCTGATGCAACTGAACATCCGGCATCACGTGCGGCTTGAGCCACAGCCTCATTACCGGAAATAAACTGACGCTGATCCTGCTGAATTGGTTGTGTTGCGCTCAAGGGTAAACTCCTCACTTTGTTTAAAGCGATACATTTATATTTATTTTTAATATAAAAACGAATCACAAAGTGGGTATTCTAAAGCGATAAGACGGGCTACAGACTGATCTGAGTCAAGTATTGAGAATAACCCTCAACGATAAAGACGAAAGTCTGTTGAGGGCAGTAGCGAGTAGCTTAAAAAAACCGTAGTTCGTAGCTCGAACGTATAAGAGCCGTTGTTCGTGGTTCGAACGTCACAGAAAACGTGACTAGCTCGTTGCTCGCTAAAAGCCTTCTATAGATAGGTAGGAGTGGCTTCCAGCCGCGAGTAGACTCAGGTGAATTTTATTCGCGGCTGGAAACCACTCCTACAATAAAAAAATGTAGTGTTGATTGGGCAGGTGCAGATAATTCTGAGCAACGAGCAACGAGCAACGAGCAACGAGCAACGAGCAACGAGCA
>JAGPUU010000256.1 GCA_018067325.1 Amphritea sp. | reverse complement strand
GCTCTTTCCCGTATGGGCAACCCCGTAACCAAACAGCACCACTAGATCGAATGCCAGAACGATCAGCATAATCAGGACATAGACAACAGATAAAACAACGAAAGCCGTCCTACTGGCCTGATAACTTCTGTAACCACAGGCGAACGAACGACAAATCGAGAGTAACCCCACAATAGGCAGCGATACGATTAGGCTGAAAAGAATATTTTGCAACATCGGCTAAGCATCTACCCGGGTAATATGTCTGTATTCAGCCTCTACAGCAGAATTAACGACGCCGCGATCGACCACGATTATTAGTACGACCCCCGCCAGCTTTCTTGTTCTTCTGAACGAAGTTCTGATCGAGATTAGGCTCATACCCCGGTAACCACTGTTGCATCAGGCGGGTATCAGTAATTTTATGTATCTCATCGAGCAACCAGGTTTCATCGGCGCTTAACAATGTAAGGGCCAGGCCGGTTTCACCCGCGCGGCCTGTACGACCTATACGGTGAATATAATCTTCAGCATTATGCGGAAGCTCATAGTTAATGACATATTTAAGCTGTTGGATATCTAACCCGCGGGAAGCCACATCAGTCGCTACCAACACCCTAATCGTTCCATTTTTAAATCCTTCAAGCGCACGTTCTCGAGCCCCTTGGGATTTATCACCATGTATCGCTTCTGTTTTTAAGCCGTCTTTACACATCTCTTTGGCAAGATCATCAGCGCTTTTCTTCGTACGGGTGAAGATAAGCACCTGCTGCCAGTTTTTTGAGCCTATCAGAAAGGATGTGATTTCACGTTTACGATGCTTATCGACTTCATAGGCGATCTGCTCAACCTGACTGGCCGTAGCATTGCGCTGATCAACTTCAATCAACGTAGGGTTACTGAGCAGCTTCTGACTGAGTTTAAATATCGCATCGTCAAAAGTGGCCGAGAACAGCAGCGTTTGGCGGGTTGCCGGAACCGATCTGAGGATACGTTTGATATCGTCAATAAAACCCATATCCAGCATCCGATCCGCTTCATCCAAAACGAAGAACGACAAGCTACTCAGATCAATCGCTTCACGCATAACCAGATCAATCAACCGCCCGGGTGTCGCCACCAAAACATCCACACCCTTAGCGATTTCACTGAGTTGATTATTGATGCTAACACCACCGTAGGCCACCACCGTTCGAAGTGGCATGTGCATGCCGTACTGCTGAAAACTCTTGCCCACCTGCAGCGCCAGTTCCCGTGTTGGTGTAAGCACCAATGCTTGTACCGACGCGTTAGCACTGTCTGATACGGCTAGTTGTTGCAGAATAGGCAGGGCAAAAGCGGCGGTCTTCCCGGTACCCGTCTGCGCCCCTGCCATCACATCCTGTTGATTCAAAATGGCAGGAATGGCTTCCTGCTGAATAGGTGTTGGCTGGCTATACCCTTTTTCTTCGATTGCCTGTAATAAAAGGGGGTTTAAACCAAATGACGAAAAACTCATAAACTGTGCCTTAACGATAGAATAGCCGCGAGTTTAGCAGATCAGATAAATATTGTGGCAAGTATAAATACAGGTATTTCAGCTTATGCACTTAGCGGGGTGTTACCAGAGACTCGGACTACTTAAAGGCGCAACACATTTTATAGTAACAGGGGCGCTGGGTAGATTAGCCTTATTAAGCTGAACGGCCTGCCAGCCGAATGGATATTCCATCTTGTATTCCGGTCTGAACTGATGGGCCGCTTCGACACTAAAACCAAACCTACTGTAATACTCAGGATCACCATAAACGAAGACAACATTAACGCCTATCAAAGATAACTGCTGCAGACCCTGCTCTATCAGCTGTGACCCGATATGCCGTTTCTGAAAATCGGGTTGCACCGCCAATGGCGCTAAAATATAGCTGTGAAAGTTTTCGATGCTATCGACTGTCACCGGACTAAAAGCGACATGACCCAGTAAATCGCCTTCGGTTTCAGCGACTAACGATAATATTTTAGGTGTCGTCTTTTCATCAAGCAGATCAATGGCAATCTTAGACACGACCTCCCCCTCTCCTTCGGGAAAGGCTGAGAGATACAACCGTTGGATACCCTGACCATCCTCACTTTTTGCTACTCTAATATTCATAATTTCACTGATAATGCTGAGTGTGTATTTATAGTGCGATTGAATTCTGGCCAGGACGCATCTCCCGCCATTTTCAAGCAGATTTAAGAAACCGGCTTCTCCAGCTCTTCAATAAGATAGCCAAGCTCATTAGCTTTTTCTGAAAATAGCGTATGAGCATCGGATAACCCCTGGTTATAAAAATGAGGGCCTATCTCTTTGGCAAAGAAACCCATCAGGAACTCCGCCTCAAAGCCACCAATCTCATGGTCTAGCTCATCGGTGAAATAGGCTTTCACCTTAGCAACAATTCGATCGGTCTCATCTTTAGTGAATTTCATGTCAGCCATAGGGAATCTCTTTGTGTAGTTAACGCTTCTCGATTAACTCAGATAAGCAAAAAAGCACTTCTGGAGTGCCTTCTTTATTTATCCTCTGAAAATACGCTAGCTCGATTTGCCTTTTTGTGAAGAAGGCTTGCCTGCAGCTATGCTTCCGCTCTAATTAATACTGCCTCACTTTAAAACGATATTCCAGCCACTAACACCCTCTCTATGCCCCTTTAACTGGATTCTTTAGGCTAGCATTTTGACCAT